>JADFOU010000281.1 GCA_022562655.1 candidate division TA06 bacterium | reverse complement strand
TAGGCATAGTCTCGTCTATGAGGGCGATGGGGCCGTGCTTCATCTCGCCAGCGGGATAACCCTCGGCGTGTATATAGCTTATCTCCTTGAGTTTGAGGGCCCCTTCCAGGGCCACAGGATAGTTAATGCCTCGGCCTAAAAAGAGGAAATTGTTGACTTTATAATATTCCTGAGCAATCTTCTTCACTTCCTCATTCACCTTCAGGGTTTGAGCCGCTAAATCGGGAATTTGATAGAGGGCTTTCGTGAATTCCTCCCCCTCTTCCGGGGAGAGGTTTTTCATCCTTCCGATGAGGAGGGTGATGAGGGCTAAGACGATCAATTGGGAGGTAAAGGCTTTTGTGGAAGCGACACCGATCTCAGGACCTGCATGGATATAGACCCCTCCATCTGATTTCCTGGCAATGGTGGAACCTACAACATTACAGATTCCCATTATCAATGCCCCTTTTCGCTTCGCCTCTTTCATAGCCGCCAGCGTATCTGCCGTTTCCCCAGATTGACTGATGGCCATCAGGATTGTTCCTTCAACAATAACGGGACTCCGATAGCGGAACTCTGAGGCATATTCCACATCCACTGGGATTTGGGCTAGGTCTTCTAACATATACTCTCCAATGAGACCCGCATGCCAGGCCGTTCCGCATGCTGTGAGAATGATGCGTTTCACTTGATAGAGTTCCTCCTGATGGCGATCCAAGCCATCGAGACGAGCCGTCTTATCCTGCCAGTTCAGGCGTCCCCGAAGGGCGTTCTGGAGACTCTTAGGCTGTTCAAATATCTCCTTCAACATGAAATGGGGAAAGCCACCCTTTTCTATTTCTTCCAGGGTCCACGTGACCTCTAAAATCTTCGGCTCAATTTCTTCTTCATGGAGGGTGGTGATGTTGAACCCGTCATCGGTAAGGACCGCCAGTTCTCCGTCCTCAAGATAGACGATTTCCCGGGTATGTCTCAAAACTGCTGCTACATCCGAAGCCACGAGATACTCATTTTTCCCATTTCCAATCAGGAGGGGAGAACCTCTTCGAGCAGCAATGATCTCCCGAGGGTTTTCTAATGAGAGGACAGCAATTCCATAAGTCCCCTTAATCTCTGAAAGGGAAATCCGGGTAGCCTCTAAAAGGTCTCCCCCATAGTTCTCCTCGATGAGATGAGCAAGAACCTCTGTGTCTGTTTCAGTCCGGAAGGAGTGACCTTTCTTCTCCAATAATTGTTTCAGTGCAGAATAGTTCTCAATGATTCCATTGTGTACCACTGCGATTTTCCCTTTGCAATCCAAATGGGGATGAGCATTGAGGTCAGTAGGTGCACCGTGGGTAGCCCAGCGAGTATGAGCAATTCCCACCGTTCCTGGGATACTCTCTTTTCTTACCAATCTCTCCAAGGTGGCGACCTTTCCCGCTTTCTTTTGAATGATCAAACGATTCTGCCCGGAACGGGGATCCCCAGAGACAACGGCAAGCCCTGCGGAGTCATAACCCCGATACTCCAGTCTCTTCAGACCTTCGATTAAAATGGGAAGGGCTTCTTCTTTACCGATGTATCCAACAATTCCACACATTTCTTTTGTAATGGGTAACGGGTAACGGGTAACTGGTTAAATTTAACCAATTACCATTTAACCAATTTTTGTAGGGTAGTGATGAGTCTCTCCGCATCTTTTTCCGACCTCGCCTCACAGATCACCCTCACAATGGGTTCAGTATTAGAAGCTCTAATGTGGAACCAGGAGTCCCCATTGTTCACTCGTATCCCATCCAGGAGGTCCACCTCTCCATTGGGAAACTGGTCTTGAATGGAGCGAAGATGGGGTTCCAACCCTTCTCGGGGATACGGGAAAGATCGCTTCAACATGGTATACTTCGGCAGAGAGGAAGCAATGGAAGAGAGGGGTCTCTCCTGTTCTAATAACAGTTGTAGGATGAGTGCCATTCCGACCAGAGAGTCTCGGGTAAGATGCACCTCTGGATAGATCACCCCACCATTACCTTCCCCTCCTAAGATTGCTTGGGTCTCCATCATCTTAGAGACAACATGGGCTTCTCCCACCATTGTTCTGAACACCTCACCTCCCAGTTGCCGGACCACATCCTCCACTGCCTGGGTGGTGGAGAGATTGGTGACAACTGTTCCTTTTCTCTTACTGAGGATGAACTTTGCTACGAGGACGAGGGTTCTCTCCTCTCCCAGTGAGATCCCATCCTCTGAGACGACGGAGAGGCGATCTCCATCGGGGTCTACTGCAAAGCCCAAATCCGCCTCCTCCTGGAGAACCCTCTCTGAGAGTTTCTTCAGGCTTTCGCGGGTAGTCTCAGGATTTCGTGGAAAGGGTTTTTGGGGGGAACAGTGGATCTTCTTTACGTCACAGCCCAGTTGCTTTAAGAATTGAGGAATCCCAATAGATCCCGCTCCATTGCAACAATCCACCACCACTTTGAACTTTCGCCAATGTAAGCCGTTGACCTCAAGAAGTCTGAGTGATGTGATCTTGTCAATATGTCTTTCCATTGCTCGATCATCTTCCACTACCCTTTGGGTCTCTACTGGTTTTGGATAACGGATCTCAGAGTCCGATTGAAACAGTTCCTTGAGAGCCTTGCCTTCTTCGGGATGGAGGAAGAGGCCTTCCTGATTGATAAATTTGAGACCATTCCATTCCATCGGGTTATGACTGGCAGTGATGGCAATTCCTCCAGAGGTTTTCAATTCTTTCACATTGAGGAGAAGAGAGGGGGTGAGGCAGATTCCTAGATCTATTGTTTCACAACCACTTTCCAATAGTCCTTGGACCACAGCATCCCGAAGCATCTTTCCTGAGGGTCTCGTGTCCCTTCCGATGGCAACCTTTCTTCGAGGTCGAAAGGCTCCAAAGGCGGAAGCAAATCGAGTTGCAATCTCAGGCGTGAATGTTTCTCCCGCTATTCCTCGAACGCCTGCAACCCCAATCATGAGAGAGTGCAGAGTTGGGAATTCGGATTGTACGTTGATCTCCCCTTTGGGAGAATTCGGAATTTTCATCAAACCTCAAGCCGATGAGCGGACTTGAACCGCTAACCTACGCATTACGAATGCGTTGCTCTTCCATTGAGCTACATCGGCAGCAACATTTCTCACCACAAAGGTACAAAGACTGCCGGACATCCGAAATCGTCAGAATCAAATTCCAAGTAACGATTTTCACTTTGCGAACCGTGTATCTTTGTGGTGAAATTTTCTTTTTTAATTTTTCATTTGTTGA
>JADFOU010000280.1 GCA_022562655.1 candidate division TA06 bacterium | reverse complement strand
TGATCAAGTGGAACCACCCTGCCTGCCGCCGGCCTGCCGGTAGGCAGGGCAGGCAGGAAAGACACTCTGGATTCATTGAGATTTCGAAAAATAAAAAATAATCTGTGTTCTTTGTGCCTTTGTGGTAAAAAATAAGATGGAAAAGACCCTCACCTCAAGGACGATCTATCAAGGGAAAATCTTGGAGATGAGAGTAGACGAGGTCTCCCTCCCCTCTGGTAGAACTTCTACTCGGGAGTTCATCCGACATCCGGGAGCCGTCTCTGTCCTGCCCTTTCTGGTGCTGTCACGTGACAACTTCCGAGAACACAGGGTCATTCTGGTCCGACAATTTCGCTATCCAGTGGAGGAGACCCTTTTAGAGATTCCTGCAGGAAGGCTTGAATCTGGTGAGAATCCAGAGGAGACCGCCAGGCGGGAGATGATTGAGGAGATCGGATACCGAGTGGGAGAACTCAGACATATCTCCACCTTCTACACCACGCCGGGCTACACGAATGAGGTGATGCACCTCTTCTTCGCCTATCATCTTGAAAAAACGGAAGCCCAGCCCGAGCAGGATGAGGTCCTGGAGGTAGAAACCCTCACCCTTGGAGAGGCACTGGATCAGGTCGAGAAAGGCGAGATAAAAGACGGCAAAACCATAGCCGCCCTGGTTCTTGCAGCGGTGCGGGAAAAAGGTAGTGAAAAATAGAAAATTCTGGAGTTTACTTTTCATTTTTCATTTGTTATTTGTCATTGTACCTTCACTCTTCTCTCAGGATCTTGATGAATCACTCTTTGAATTAGAGGATTTTGAGGAAAGGGAGCTGGTGGAAAGATTGGAGAGACTTCGGGAAGATCCCTTGGATCTCAACACCGCCTCTCTCTCAGAGCTCCTCCAAATTCCCTGGCTCTATCCGGCTCTGGCAAGAAGGATCCTCTCGACGAGAAAGCAATTGGGAGGGTTTGATCACCTCTCTCAACTGAAGGAGATTCCGGGAATGACGCAGGCGATCTTTGGATTGATCACTCCCTATCTCCAGGTGAGGCCGGTTGAAAAGGTGAGGCCTGCTGTAAAGAGGAGAAGGCCCTTCGGGAAGGGACGTTTCAGAGCACGAGCCATTGAGAAGAACCCCCTCGAGGGTGAGGAGAACTATTTAGGCAATTCCAGAAAGGTTTATACACGAATTGATTTTGAACCGAAGGAGAATCTCGGTTTTGGACTACTGACCGAGAAAGACCAAGGAGAGGATTCCTACACCGACTTATTGAATTATCATTTTGAATGGAAAAATAGGGGAACCATTGAAAAGATCATTCTCGGTCACTATGAACTCGATTTTGGAGAAGGACTCCTCTTCAGTTCATCCAGTTTTATCTTCAAAGGGTCAGGCATCATTAAGGGTTCTGAGAAGGGTCTCCGACCTTATCGTTCAAGCAATGAGAATGGAGGACTCCATGGGGGGGCCATCACTTCCAATTTTGGATCTCTGGACCTCTCCCTCTTTGCCTCCCTCGCAGAACTGGATGGGACGCTAAATGAAGACGGAACGGTGAAGAACCTGTATGAGGAGGGGGTCCACCGGGATTCAGCTGAAATTGCTAAGAAGGATCAAGTAAGGGAGAAAATTTTCGGGGGAAGAATTGAATTCTCTTCAAAAAAGGTGAAGGTCGGTATGACAGGTTATACCGGTTCATACGACCCCCCTTTTGAACCAGAGGACTCCCCTCGCTATGCCTACGCTTTTGAAGGAAAGCGATACACTCTCGTTGGAGCTGATTTTGAGATCCCTCTAAGCGATTTTGACCTTTTTGGTGAGATTGGGTATTCCCTGGATCGAGGATGGGGATCCGTTATGGGGATTCTCTACCATTTGAACCCAGTGGATGCCGCTATTCTCTTTCGCCAGTATGATGAGGATTTCTACAGCCCCCATTCCTCAGGGTTCTCCAATAGCGACGATGAAAATGAAGTGGGGAGTTTCGTCCAGTTGAGTTATCGACTTTTACCCGAGACAACGATCCGCGGATATCTCGATCTCTTCCATTATCCCCAAAGGAGGTTTTTTGAAGACCTCCCTACAGAAGGGCGGGAGTTTCGGGGAGAGGTGGAACATCAATTGAGGAATGATCTCTCCCTGATCGGAAGAGTCTGGCAGAAAGGGAGAGAGCGATATACTTCAGAAGATGGAAAGATCCACTGGAGGGAGAGGAGGGGGATTCGGATCACAGGGAAATGGGCACAGTCCAAAAAACTGGATTGGTTTGGAAGGGTCGAGGTCCTGGAGGCACTCATCCCGGATCTGGAAGAAAAAGAAGATGGAAACCTTCTCTTTGGCGGATTTCGATTTCGTCCCTTCAAAAGAACCTCCATAGACGGACGGCTCATCTTCTTCCATACAGATTCTTACGAATCAAGAATCTATGAATTTGAGAGAGACCTCCCCGGTGTGATGACCAATCTGGCTCTTTTTGGCAAAGGAAGAAGATTTTATCTTGTCATGAATCATAAGATCGCAAAATTCCTTCGCCTCTCTGGGAAATTCTCAACTACTTATAAAGTAGAATCTCCGTTTAATTTTTTTGGGGGATTGGGATCTTCAGTGGAGACTTATGGTGTCCAAATGGACTGGAGGTGGTGAAATTTTTACCACGGTAGGAATGGAAAAATCATTTCCACAAAAAGCACGGAAATATTAACCACGGAATGCACGGAAGTTACGGAAAGATTTTTAATAACATAGGATTATAACATTGAATTTTTATTTTCTTTTTTCAGTGTATTCAGTTTCTTCCGTGATTTCAGTGGTAATATGAAAGAAGACTTTGAACAGTCAGAACAGGATTTTGAGACGTATAAAATGCTCCTCGAACTCTGGTCAAGGGAAAACCCGATAAAGACCACCAAACTCCAGGTCCTCTTGGCAGTCAATGGGTTGCTGGTCTCTGCCGTCAGTCTCTCGGGTGGGTTTACAGCCGACAAGTGGTTTGTCTACATGGCCGGAGCAATCTTTAGTCTCATCTGGACATTTTCCATCGGTCGAACCTCGCTCTTTCAGAATATCTGGCAGATCAAATTAAAGGAACTGAGAGATCGCTATCCCAATGATCCCAGATTCTCTATACTTGAAACCAATGCTGCGAGGAAGAGAGCCCGCCTTCTGCTGCGGTTCTTTGGAGGCATTTCATCTAAATGGTATCTCCTCTTTTCCCCATTTGGCTTTGCCATCACCTGGCTGGCGATTTTGATCTTTACGAGGT
>JADFOU010000279.1 GCA_022562655.1 candidate division TA06 bacterium | reverse complement strand
TGGTTATGGGCTGGCAGTCGCTCATGCTGATCCCTTATGGGTTGGAGCAGCTCAAGCGCACTATCACTGGCTGGCGTATCCAACGCCTGCGCAACCAGCTGCCTGGTGATTTGCTTGATACCTCGTGCTGTTTCGATCTCTTCCTGAGAAATTACCTTGAATGTGACAGCTTGCCACCCGCCCTTGGGCCGGTCCCGATTGCACTTGACGCAGTAGTGTGTTGCTTCCATCAGGACCTCTCCATTATGATCTCAATCACACTCACGAAGTCATCATCATCAGATCTTGTGCCCTTCATGCTTGAGATATTTGTCTCAGTGACTCTCATGTGCTTGCTAATTCGATCTACGCATAGAGCTACATCGACAGCTTTGCCGATATTGAGACCTCTTGCCTTCAGAATTACTGCATCATGGATTGATGCTTGAGCGAGGACAGTGTTGACATAGAGCTTGGATTCTCGCTTCCCAATGAAGACCACATTCTCATCATCCTTCGCAGTTAATTGGTCAGTTTTGGTCATAATCTACCCGTAACCCCCTGGTCTCTTACGGGTTTAGGGCTATATATTTCTATCGGAATCTTTTGGTCAGGAAATTATTCCCCCAGGATTACACTCGGTCCAGTATTTAGATGAGATAGCAAGCCGCCGAGAGTGTTTCTGGGTGGAACACAAAGGATCCTCCGCGAGACTGACATCGAATTATTGAGTTGCAGATCTTACTTGATTGATTGGCGAACTCAGTGAATGTGAAGAGGTTGCCTAACTTCTTTCCTTCTTCAAAAGAGATGGCCTTCTCATTTGCGAGGTGGTTCTGAAGTGTCCACACTGCAATAATTATGACTATAATGCAGATCAGTAATACTATAATCTTTCCCCCCATGTTGTCTCCCATTATTTTCTCCCCCATTCCTTGTCGAATGCCTTCTCTACTTCCTTGAGTTCCTTGCCCTGTACGGTGAGCTGCTTCTCCTCAAGAGTGTGGCCGTTCGCTGATCTCTTTGTCTCCTTTCTCCAGATGTACGGTAGTTCTTTTGTCATTTTTCTTCACGTTCACGGTTATGCTAAATTCCAATGAGACTGGGTCGCCGTGGATCCTTCCTGCGAGCATGTTCTCCCGCCATAGATGGACTGGTTCGGTTCCAATCTTTTCATGTTTCTCTGTTGATGGCATGAATATAAACGGGGATCCGGGCTACATGAGAAACGGGCAGAGCCCATCCTCCCCAGATCCACCGTCATCAAAGGGCCGGGATAGAAAACTTCGTTTGGAGGTGAAGTTACGATCCAGTCCCGGGGTCCCTTGAATGTCATTTTATTTCAATTTTTTTTGATCTGATCCTTGCCCTATTTCTATCGCTGCCTTGATTCTATCGAACCTCTTCTCCATGAGTTTGAGATCTTTGGATAGGTCTTTCAAGTGCCATGGTACATCAAATCCAATAACCAGGGCTTTCTGTTCTTCAGTCAGAGGCCACCACTTGTCATATTGTTTTGTCCCCCATCCCTTGTGAACTGCGAAGTATCTGTTGAAAAGGAGATTCTTTCTGATGTCCTGCAATAAATGGAGGACTCTCTCTGCTCTCTTATGTGACTTTCCAAGTCCGTTCGCTTTGAATATAGCTTCCCAGTCGTAGTTCGTGCCAATGTTGAATGGATCTTGAGGAAATCCGTGGTGTTCTATATACACAGATTCATCTTCAAAGATTCTTATCCAGCCAACTCCGAATGGAAGGTAGGGAAGTTCCTTCTTCTTGTGAACTACAATATAGACTGAGCTGCACACAAAAAGATAGTGGGGGATTTGACGTGAGATCCTGGAGTAATCATCCCTGTCTCCTTTGATTTCAAAGCCATGGACAGCAAGGGTGCTCTCATCTCCTGCTGCCAGATCAAAGGGGGAGATGTTCTGACCGATATAATTACGTTCCCAGACTGTGAGAAATCCTGCATCATTGAGCTTCTTGTCCAATATAAGTCGGATCTCATCCCCATTCATATTCTTCTCCTTGGATACTCCATCAAGTTTCTTCTGGAATTCCTCTCGGTTGTCAGGATAACTTGAGATTCCGAGAAATGGGAGGTCTTTCATTTCTGATCCCTGATTATCATCTTGATTTCCTTGGTGTCGGGATCCGAGAGCGCAATGTTGGTCCTGCCTTTGTGATCCATCCTTGGTATTGGGTGAGCGATGTAGACATGAGCGAATGGTTTCATGTTCTTGATCTTCTCGCGATCATCTGGTGTGAGATACTTGGCCACCTTGCACTCGATCACAATCGGGACCGCCGGTTCTATTTCAATGCTGGTCTTCTCACCTGTGAGCCTGACATCCAGGACCTTGATGTTCTTGATTGGAGGGAAGACAATCAGATCAGGGAACTTGGATCCAGCTCTTCGGATCACGTAGCATCCCCTGGCTTCGAAGGCTCGCTTGACTCGGTACTCAAATCGGTCCCCTCTCTTACGTGGGTAGGATCCTCCTCTCTTCCGTTTCATTCTCTCACCGCCGCTCGCTTGTTCATCTCACTCACCAAGATCTCGATCTCCTTTGCATTGTTGGACCATCTGTGCTTGAGAGTGGATTCTCCCTTCCTGGCATTGTGGAATTTGGTGGATCGGTTACACCTCTTACACTTGAGTGTAAGTTTCTGTAAGTAGTTGAGCCGTTGCTGGACTGTCTTGATCTTCTTGTAGTTCCCATTTTCCTTGCCCTGCCAGAACCCACATCCTGTGCATTGAAAGCAGATGAATCTTCCGTATGCTACCATTGTATTTGTGGCCAGCCGAGGGACTTAAACCCTCTCTTGGGTGCTTAGATCACGCGCTGCTTCCCCAAGCGTTCACTCCCTAACAGATCGTGACTTCCATCTGGGAAACCACCGGCCATTATTGGGGACAGTTATGCGCGCTCAATTCCACACGGCTAAGTTAGGATATAAGCACTGTCCCCGATTGCACAGGCTGGGATTCGAACCCAGAGCTGTCTACGATGTTGGCCTGTCAAGCGCGCGCACCGGACCCTCCATGGAGAATCCTCGACTTACACCACCTGTGCATATTAGAGAATGAAACGAGTGTACTACCCATGATCGTGCTTCACCCCCTGGCCTGAATCTGGGCCTGATATATATAAAGTTTTGGTCAAAGCCACGTCTCAAGGAAATGATAGATTTGTTCCTTGGTCCATGTTGTATCAATCGGGAAGGCTTCGATAGGGTACTTCTTCTTCTCAAAGTTCTTTCGCTTCTC
>JADFOU010000278.1 GCA_022562655.1 candidate division TA06 bacterium | reverse complement strand
ATCTCCTCATTTTAGTTCTGCTCAATATCACTCGCGAAGAATTAACTCCTCAACAAGTGAACCAGGGCGCTTGAAAACCCTGCTATCCAGCTCGTTGGTGACACCATGAAACATAAAACGGAAAAAACGATCAACGAGATCAACTGCGAGAGTAGGAACTAACTCGTTTCCATTAGAAGAATCAATCAGTTGCATTATGTTTTGCGCTAGAGCTTTGGGGTCCGTTTCTAATTGTGTAAGCCTTCCTTCTACTAATCCCTCTAATGATTCCCTTGTAATGGCGTCTGTGAATTTTGTATACATTAATACTGCCTCACGTTCAGAAATATTGAAAGCTTCTGCAATTGCTGAATAAAACACATCTGATGCTCCACGAATAAGCAATAATTTATAGTCTGTAGGAAACCGGCGACTCTCCACTGCGTTTTCGTAGCATAAATTCCCGAGAATAGCAAGACCTCCTATTATTCTTTCCTCGGAATTCTTTCCATGAAGCGCATGCGAAAGTTGGGGGACTATAGTCCTAGCGGCCTTCAAAATTAGCTCTGCTGCTCTCTTCCCAAAATCTTGACAGTCTGTCCTCATACCTAGAACAAACCTCACAGATCGTAGAAGATATTTTCTCAATCTCGATGGTGGTGTGATTTTACTTTTCAACTTCGTTCCGAAATTCACAAACTTTGGCAAAAAAACAACTTTTATCTTACCGAACCCTGTTTACTCATTCTTCTGATTTCAGACCTCTCCCTTAAAGTAAGGTTCAGAAAAAGTCTGCCTCGTACAGCAAGAGTTCTATCAAACTCACCCGGAGGAAATTAGCCATCAAGAGCCTTTCGCAGCGGCTAAGATCACCTCTTTTGTCGGCATCTCCACCTGAAACCTCTCGTCCAGAGTCTTCAACCGCTCGGTGATGCCGGTGTATTCGAGTTCGTTCTCCCCCAGCATGGCAGGACCAAAGAAGCCCTGACGGCGAATTTCCACAGCCTTCTCTGATACCTTCTCCCGAATGGAATCCCAGAAGGGATGGTCGAAGACATCCGCAGGTTCGGTCAACTTCCCATTGTGAACCGAGAAGGCTAAGCAGTTGACGATGGGGGGACCATCAAAAAAGGCGATGGAAGAGTTCCTCTTGACGGGCATCATGGGACCGTTATGGCTTCCCCGCATCGTCCCGGCCACATAATGACCAATGGCATAGGGAGAGAGAACCTCCCCTGCTGCAGGGAAGTCCTTCTGAACCCGAACGAGCATCACCGGGTCGTCTTTCCCGGTATATTTTCCAGCGATGTTGTGGAGCCGAGAAGTGGAGACCGATGCCACAATCTCACCCGTCTCCCGTGTGACTATCTTCTCCACAACGAACCTCTCGGTATCCCGGAGGAGGGTGGCGATATCATAGAGTTCTTCAGGGGCATTCAACTCAATCCGCCGATCCCCTTCGGTATAGGCGACATCCATGATGGTGAATCGGAACCCCTTCCCCATCTTGGGGTTGAGCATCAATCCCGGGCAATACATGGGGTCGGCGAATCCGAGGTAGAGGGGGAGGTTGTAGGCTCCGGGGTCAGTCTTATCGGCAGCGAGAGAGAGAAAAGGTTCACTGGGTCTCTCCTCAAACTCCAGCTCCGCCACAGCGGGTCCCATTCCCCGGACATTTCCGGAGAAGGCATCCACCAAGAGGTCTTGACCCGCACCATAAAGACCCTGCTCCTTCGCCACCTCTGTCCCTGCTTTGAATGCATCCCAGGCAAGCCGATGGACATCCTCACTCCCTTTCCCATTTGTATGAGTAAAGAGGATTGCAACATCGTCCCCTGTATGTCCCACATAGAAGTCCAACATCACATCCTTCCCTTCCTCCTCCACATAGGAGCGGACTCTTTCCAGAAGTCTCTCGCTTGGCTTGAAATGCCCTCCCACGCTCCCTATATCCGCTTTGATAATGGATAATGTGATTTTCATTGTGAGCACCTCCTCGAACTTTTATTAACTCCTTACCTCATAACTCTTTGGTATCCCTGGTCAACCGACCCAAGCGCGATTCCCCCTTTGCTCAACCCTCGGGCGGGGACGGTTGGCCTACCGGTGGCTTTCCAATCTCTTCTTTGCCAACCTCTGGAGAATGGCGTCTTTGTGAAAGACATCTTCAGCATGGAAGGATGACCGGACCAGGGGGCCTGATGCGACATCTAAGAAACCCATCTCCATCCCTTTCTCTCGGAAAAAGTCGAACTTTTCCGGAGGAACATATTCAACAACTGGAAGATGGTTCAAGGTGGGCCTCAAGTATTGGCCGATCGTCATCACGTCACAATCCACGTCTTGGAGATCTCGCATCAATTCCAATACCTCCTCATCTCTCTCCCCGAGTCCCAGCATAATTCCGGATTTTGTCCCGATGGTAGGATCTATCTCTTTGACCCGCCGAATCAGTTCAATGGACCTCCAATATTTTGCCTGGGGTCGAACTTGAGAGTAGAGCCTCGACACCGTCTCCAGATTATGGTTGATCACATCGGGCTTTGCATCCACCACTTTCCGAAGGGCTTCAGGATTCCCCTCAAAGTCGGGGATGAGAACCTCAATCACGGTTTCGGGAGTTCGATGGCGGGTAGCCCGAATCGTCCGACTAAAATGCTCCGCCCCCCCATCGGGGAGTTCGTCCCGGTTGACCGAAGTGATGACGGCATGGCGGAGACCCAAAATCTGGATCGCCTCTGCCACATGAATGGGTTCCACCAAGTCAAGGGAATTGGGTCTACCGGTCTTGATGGCACAGAACCCACAGGACCGGGTACAGGTATCTCCCATAATGAGAAAGGTAGCGCTCTTTCGCTCCCAGCAGTGGCCGATATTGGGGCACCGAGCCTCCTCGCACACAGTGTGGAGGTTATACTTCCGTACAAGCCCCTTGACATTCTGATAGGTTTCCCCTCCGGGAACCCGAACTTTCAGCCAGTCGGGCTTTCGGAGGACTCCAGCTTGATCTCTCCAAGTTCTTTCCATGATCTTTCCATTAGTCTACATTAGATTACCTTTTTCAATGTAGAAGAACCAGTTTTCGGGTCGATGTAAACGCACCTGTCTCTGAACTCCTATCGGCTTTAAGACGAACAAAATAGACACCACTGGCGGCTTTACCCCCATCCCATCGAGCGGTGTAATATCCCGATTTCTGTCGAGCATCCGCAAGGGTTGCCACCAGTCTCCCACTGAGATCGTATATCTTCAAAGTAATATAGCTTGACACTGGTAACTGATAAGCAATAAC
>JADFOU010000277.1 GCA_022562655.1 candidate division TA06 bacterium | reverse complement strand
GACGAGTTGGCAGAAGCCCTTGGAATGGAGAAGAAGTGGGTGGAAACGAAACTGGAACTTCTTCTCTGGACGGAGGAGAATCGGAAAGGGGTCTTTTTAGCCCTTCCATTCTTTGACTATAGACCCATCTCCAATTTTTCTCATTTCCACTTCTCCCTGGATGCCCAGAAGGGTTTTGATCGGAAACAGTTTGAATCCAGTCTCAATGGGAGTGGAATTCTCCCCCTTCCACCCGAATCGGGTTTCCGGGGAAACGATCATGCAGTGGAATCCGATGTTTGGGGACTTATGGACCTGGAGAAAAAACTGGAATTCATTCGGAATATCCCAAAGGTCGAACTCAGTGGGATGGTCATCTATCGGGAGAGTTTCGCCGAACAGCCCTGGCTAAAGACGTTTATAGAGGGAAAGACAACCAAAAATTGAAAACGTACAACTGAAAATGACTTGCCAAATCCTGGGTGCTCTTCTCCTAATGGTGGACTTCTCCCCATCTTTTCATGGAGATTTTCATCTAAAAGAAGATCATTTTTCCAACTCTTTTCTTCCCGCCAACTTTCTCAAAGGGGAGGCTACCTTACAATCAAAAGGAGCGGATCTTTGGTTTTCTCAAGACAAAGCCATGCATCTGACCACAAGTGTTTTTCTGACAGGTCTCTCCTATCGGGTTTATCATGACGAGTACAGGAATCCCAAACAAAATTCGCGGCTCTTTGCAACAACTTTTACTGCACTCCTTGGCATTGGGAAGGAGGTTTATGATTCCACTACTCCTACCTCTAATGCTTCCTGGAAAGACCTCACCGCGGACGGACTGGGTATTCTTCTGGGGCTCTTTCTATTCACTTCAACGTTTAATTGATTGTCTTACATCAGACAAGCGAGACGCTTGTCCTACCGGGAAAATGAAAACCTCGGTTCTATTTAACCAGTTACCATTTAACCAATTACCATTTACCAATCACTATTTAACCATTTACCAATTTAACCAATAACTGCATTCCACATGTTAGATCCTCGTTTCATTCGGGAGAACCCCGATCTTGTGAAAAAGGCCATTCAGGACAAAGGGGAAAAGACTGACCTGGATCAATTTTTCCGACTGGATCAAGAATGGAGAGACCTCTTGAAAAAGGGGGATGCCTTCAAGCACGAACGAAATCAGGTCTCCAAAGAGATCGCACTGTTAAAAAAGGAGGGTAAAGAAGCTGAGGGTGGTATTCAACAGATGAGAGAAGTCTCGGAAAAGATCCAGGCACTCGATGGAAAGATTAAAGAATTGGAGGAGAAGAGAGTAGAAATCCTAACATGGATCCCCAATATTCCCCATCCTTCCGTTCCTGTCGGGGGTGAGAAGGAGACAAAGGTGATCCGGGAGTGGGGGGAGAAGGGGAAATTCGATTTTGAACCCCTTCCCCATTGGGAATTGGGGGAATCCCTGGGGATATTAGATTTCAAAAGCGCTTCCAAGGTGGCAGGAGCACATTTTACGACGTATAAAGGATTGGGAGCACGCCTGGAGCGAAGCCTCATCAACTTTATGTTGAACCTCCATACTCAGAAACATGGCTATATTGAGGTATTCCCACCTTTTCTTATTAATCGTCCCTCCATGTTCGGAACTGGGCAGCTCCCTAAATTGGAAGAGGATATGTATCACCTGGAATTGGACGACCTCTTTTTAGATCCAACTGCAGAATGTCCGGTCACCAACCTCCATCGGGAGGAGATTCTGAAAGAAGAAGACCTCCCTGTCCGATACACCGCTTATACAGCCTGTTTTCGGAGAGAGGCAGGATCTTATGGGAAAGAGACTCGGGGACTCCTGAGGGTTCATCAGTTCAATAAGGTGGAACTGCTCCAGCTTACCTTCCCTGAGAAGTCGGAAGAAACTTTAGAAAAAATTTTGAGAGATGCGGAGGAGGTATTGAAGTTATTGAAACTCCCCTACCGGGTTGTCCTCCTTCCTACGCGGGAGATGTCTTTTGCCTCGAATAAGACCTATGACATTGAGGTGTGGGCACCGGGGGTAAAAAAGTATTTAGAAGTTTCTTCGGTCTCGAACTTCACAGATTTTCAGGCCAGGAGGGCGAACATCCGATTTCGGCGTCGTCGTGCCACTGCCACTGAATTCGTCCACACCCTGAACGGCTCGGGCCTTGCCACCCCGCGGACTTATGCGGCTTTGCTGGAAACCTATCAGGAGAAAGATGGGAGCGTCGTGATTCCAGAGGTTTTGAGACCTTATATGGATGGAGTAGAAAAGATTGAGTAAAGACAGTAGCAGTGGCAGTTGGCAGTGGCCATTCGACTTCGCTCATGGCAGGCAGTTGGCAGTAGCAGTAGCAGTCATGGCAAGATTAAAAAGGCAGTTGCAGTTTGCAGTGGCAGTTGTAGGGGTAGACCCACCCGTCCGAGGGTGTGGCGAAGTGAGAATCGGGTCTGGATGTGTCTACCCAGTAGGCAGTAGCAGTAGATCAGCGGATTAATCGGATTTGCAACATTAGTAGCAGTGGCCGGATTTGGGCGAAAGTGGGGAAGCAATCTCATTCGAATGGGAATAGAGCAGGACGGATAAATCACTACAAGGAGGGAAACGATGGCAAATATTGGAAAAGCCTCTTATATCTTCTATTATGTAAAAGATCTCAAGAAATCCACCCAGTTCTATCAGGATCTCCTCGGCCTGAAAGTAACCTTCCAGAGAGAAGACGAAATCGCTATTTTCGATGCCAAAAACAATCTCCATCACCTAAAAAAATCATCCACGGCTTTAGATTTTATATGCCAGACTTATCCCAAAAAATTCACAAAACTTAAATCGGTTCGTATCAACGGCCGCAACCAATCCCTGGATACGAATCTTAGTGATGGCGATGTGGTGGAAGCCTTGTTTGCAAGGAAAAGTGATTTAAGAAAAATTGCGCACCACTGCGTCATCGATTAATCAAAAGGAAAACTTAGGATTGGATAAAAAATTAAAAGCCCTTCCATTGAAAGACTTGTTAACTTTTGGAGCTCCTTAATGACTGAAGTGCAAGCGATGGTAGCGAAAGATATCATACTCACGGGTTAGGACTATGGCAAGTTACCTTGCGTGCGGATTCGAGAGTTTCTTTATAATAACTCGAGAGCAAATAGCATTGCCGTAATTAGATCGTCGGCGGACAGCCTAACCTCGTGCCTGCTGTTTAGCCTCAACATAAAGGAGCGCGCCTCGATAATGTCCCGACAAATCACCATAGTAGGCGGTGGAGTGGTAGGTTGCTTCCTGGCCTACCGGTTGTCCATG
>JADFOU010000013.1 GCA_022562655.1 candidate division TA06 bacterium | reverse complement strand
CTCCACGATTTCGAAGGGATCGATGCAGCCCTCAGCCGACAGGGATTTTCTGAGACTCACATCCAGATCTTCGACGATTGGGGTGTCGCGACTGCCCTGGATTATCCAGATCCTTCCTTTAATGGGGGGCTGTATGGATATGATAGTTTACAGGTGAGCCCGGGGCTTTTGGATGTGAAATTTCCTACATTTTCGGTTACAAGCGTTCCTTGGAGCCTCAACTTCTTCACTATTGACCTCGATAGTCTGGGAGGGGATACTCTTCTTTTCAACGGGGATAATATCAACCCCTTTACGTTGCATCTAATAAATCCCGACTCCCTTTCTCCATTGGTGGATTATATCTCTCTCAGTTTGACCAATGAATCCAGAATATATATCGACCCGTTGAAATACCCTATGGGTATTAGAGCTGTGGTGAGTAATGTGGGAGATTCAGGGACAAAACCAGCTTTGGTGTTTTCAAACGACCTTATTCGTCCCATTTATGTTAAACTGGGTGTATTCCAAAACGCCCAGGCAGACAGGTTTTTAGATCTGTATGTTTTCTCGAATGAGAGGTTATTTTCGGATGTTTCCGTTGAAACCCCTGTCGTTGAGGTAACACAGAACAATTCAACCCAACAGGTTACCATGGAGATCTTCACAGATCCTGGAACCGATTCAATCCTGGTGATCTATAAGGGTGACATTGCTCTCTCCGTCAGCGGAATCGCCCAGATCGTCCTCACCGGTGAAGATTTCGCTGGGAATGACATTGACACTGTGACTACAGGTGTTTCGGTCCAATTTATTCAGGCTGATGAGGGGGGCGAGATCGCCAGCATAGAAGGGGAGATGCACCTCCGCCTTCCAGCCAAATCCTTAGCGAAGGATATCTATCTCACCGTCTTCACCCTGGAATCCTCTCCAACCACTCAAGGGTTGAGGGTTTCTTCTTTTGGAGACCTTGTCTCGATCCCTGAGGAGCGTGCCCCTGTGGGCTTTGCCTACAGAATTGGACCCACAGGTCTCCGATTGAAGAGTCCGGCCAGATTAACCATTCACCTTGAAGAGTTGACGGATCCTGATCCCTCCAAATTAGGGATCTATCGTTTGGAAGGGAAGAATTGGGTTTATGTCGGAGGTATTCTGGATGAGGGGTCACTCTCCACCGAAATTGACATCCTGGGCACTTACCAGGTCCAGTTGGGACCCCACCCCCTCCTTCCTTCCCTTCCCAAGGTCTACACCCTCTCCCAAAACATCCCCAATCCGATGGGAAAAGTGACGGTGATCCTATACCAACTGCCCAATGATAGCCATGTCTCTCTGAAGATCTACAATATCCTTGGGCAGGTCGTGAAAACGCTGATAAATGGGCAGGAAAAGGCAGGTTTCTACTCTGTTCCATGGGAGGGGAAGGACGACACCGGGAGGAATATGACTTCCGGCATCTATTTCTATACCTTCCAGGCAGGAGACTTTAAGCAAACAAAGAAACTGGTTCTCCTCAGATGAGATGGAGGTTGATGTGATCCGGGTTTCACGATTCACGGCCTTTTGGCTTTTTACTTTCTGCTTCCTGCTTCTTGCATCTTGTGGAAAGAAACACGGTGACCCTGTCGGTCCATATCCCACCGTCCCACGTCTTTTGGCAGATGGGTGGGCAGCTTATGTGGCTGGTGATTACGATCTGGCAATCGCCAAGTTCGATTCCTTCACTGTGATCAAGGCGGATGAGCCCGATGCCTATCTGGGTCTCGGCTGGTCCCAATCCCAGATCGGTCAATTCACGGAGGCTCTCTCCAACTTTTCACTTGCGATCAGTCTTGAGGGAATTCGGCCAGTGGTAGAGGTCTTTGATGAAGACTCGGAAGTTGTCCCAGGCACAACCTGGGTGATTCGGCCCCTCTCAGACACTCTCAACAACCCCCTCCTGGGCTTACCTGATTTGACCATTAAGAGTATACCAGCGGATACCCTCTTGGATGAGGCCTTTTACGATGTGGTGAGTTTCACCGATTCCACCATCACCCTCGCCTGGAGTGATGAAAATGCTGACACGATACCCGTTCCTCCTGTCTCCGCCGATACGCTAATAGTCAACTATTCCTATTCGGATACCACTATTGTCGAAACGGAGAGGCAGGTAGATGCTTTCGCAGGAATGGCCACCCTCTTTTCGGCGAACAATCAGGATCTCATGGCTATCTTAAACGGAAACGGCGTTCTCGAATTGGACAACAACTATTTCTTTTCACACGATTCCACGGGTGCAAATGCTTCTCGGGTTCATTTATTGCTTGCCCAGAGTTACTACAACCTGAAACTATTTGAGAATGCCCTTCGGGAAGTACTCATTCTGGAACCGACTTGGATTTACGATAAGACTAGCGCCATCTATCTTTTTAATCTTCAAAGAAAAATTGAATCGCTACGGGGGTGCTGAATTAAGGATCTTCTTTTCTTTAATGGACCCCATGTATCCGAAGTTGAGTAAAGCTTACCCATAAAGGAGGTGGTGATATTCTGAGAACATGGAGAAATCAAGGAGGTTTTTCTCATAACCAATAATCCAGGAGGAAAGATGGTAAGAAAGTTTTTGGGTTTACTTATTGTTGCGCTATTCGTCTGGATCAACAACGGGTTTGCCGCTTCAGAGGATGTTTATCTCCTTCCTGCCCGTCCCGGGGAGAAGAGTGAGGTTGTGCCTTTACACAAAGTTTTAAGGACATCCCCTCCTCCTAATGTGATGTCTGCTCCTCCACCCGTGGATCAGGTCCTGCAGCACGATGACGGTTCCATGGCCTCTTTCCTGGGAGGACTTCTGGCAGGAGACACCCTGGTCAACTTTTTTCAATCACCGGCTTCGTGCACTCTTCTCGCAATACAGATAGCTACTTTTCCCTTCTTTCAGATGAGTGGAATCAACTTCGACGCCTTTGCAGCGGACCCTGCGGATTCGATAGACTTTTTCAATGACTATGAGGAATACCATGGAGCTGGCTCGATGCCGGGTCCAAGTCCCATTGAGTCCATATTACAGGCTCCAACCACTCTCTTCAGCGATACGGCGGACCCCTGGGATACTCTGACGGTGACGGGCATGCCCGATGTGGGTACAAATTACTTCGTCGGAGGATACATAATGCCCGACAGCACACCCAACCCGTTTATTGATGCCGGCGTCTCTGCTCCCTACTACGCCCTCATCTGGAGACCGGATCCTGCTTCGGGAGTTCCCGGCTGGTATTCCAGCTGGCATCTCTTTTACGTCAGGGCTCTCGTGAGAATGTACGAAAACCCGCCGCCGGTAGTTGTCACTTTCGATAGACTGTCCGATTCGTATCTCTTGAGTGCGAGAACAGTGAACGCCTCGTTCACGGACTTTGGAATTCCGCTTGATTCTTCGGGTGTTGAATTGGCGGAACTCACCTATATGGTCAATGGCGGTGGTCCCACAGTGCTCACCATGAACATGGTTTCCGGAGATAGCTCGAATGGAACGTGGTCTGTAGCTATCCCGGGTCAGTCGGTTGGGGATACTGTTTGCTATACTGTGCAGGCAACCGACTACCAGGGCGCCATGGTGGCGAGCTCCAGTCAATGTTACGTAACCCGGGCAGGAACACCGAATCAGTGCGTCCTCTTCGTCAGCGAGGAGATTTATCCCGGTTCTGGAAACTTTGACGTGATCGACAGCGTCTTGGCTGCCTATGACTACTGGGATGCGGATGCCTGGGGTCCACCGGATGCCTCGGTTCTCAACTTTGGTTACACTCAGATCGTCTGGTTTACCTTTAGCGGTTTTGCCTTCGCCGATGATTCTCTCCTGATTGCCAACTACCTGGATAATGGTGGGAACCTGTTTATCAGCAGTGTAGACCTCATCGGAGGTGGCTTGGGGTATGGGTTCGGTTCCTATACCACAAGCCCGGGTGATTTTGCCCAGGACTACCTCCACATCCTCTCGGGGACGGATGACTTTGTCAGCGCGGACACGGGAGTGGATGTCTTCGGTCTTCCATCGGATCCTATCACCGATCCATGGAGTGCGACTCCCGCTTTCGTCTGGCCCTACTCCTTCGCCCCGGGGAATAACTGGAGTGGAGAGTTTACGACAGATGGAACGGTGGATGACATCTTCTTCTACCTTTCTGGTGAGACCTCCGGGTATAAGTTCGAGGGAATGGTTGGAGGAGCATCGCACAGGCTTGTCTATTTCTACTGGCCCATGGCCTATATCGAGGTTCCGGGGTCCCCGGACACACCCGACATAACGGCCCAAGTAGATCTTGCTAGCCGAGTCATCACCTGGCTGGGTTGTACCACTGTTGTCGGTGTAGAAGAGGGAGGGGAGAAGCCGGGTCTTCCCTCGGTCTATTCCCTCAACCAGAACAGCCCGAACCCGGTCGGGAGCAGGGCGGAGATCCGCTTTGGTCTCCCGCTGAACTCTCAAGTCTCCTTGAAGGTCTACGACATCACCGGAAGTCTGGTGAAGGAACTCCTTCAAGGTGAGTTGAAGGCTGGGGATTATACCATCACCTGGGACATGCGTGAGGGTGGTTCAAGGGTTGCTTCAGGGATCTACTTCTACCGTCTCACAGCCGGGGACTTCTCGGCGACCCGGAAGATGGTGGTCTTGCGATAACCTTTTCTTACAAAAAAAGCCCCGCCTGTTGCGGGGCTTTTTTTATTGACAATCTCTCCTCTCTTGCTATAATCAACTCCGATGAGAAGGGTATTTCGTTGGCTTGCTACTCAGGTCTATCTCACACTTCATCGCCCTTTTTTGAGGAGGCATCTCACACACTTTAGTCAGATTTTAAAAGAACCGAAAAGGATCATTCTCCGCCTTCCGACAGCCCCTGGTGAACTACTCTTTGCAATCCCCACCCTTCAAGTGATTCGAAAGGTCTATAGAGATTCGAGAATTTTCCTTCTCGTCTCCGAAGAACGGAAGATCCTTCTTCAAGGGAATCATCATTTTGATGGGATCACCCTCGATGACCATAGGACGCTCCCCTTCACACCTACTTTCTTCCGATGGAAGAGGCACCTGAGAAGACAAGGGTTTGATCTCTTTATTGACCTCTGCCCAAAAAATGGAAATCGAGGGAGACTCATTTCCCTTTTGAGTGGGGCAAAGGTGAGAATCGGTCGGGATGAAGGAGAACCTTTCTACAACTGTGAGATCTATGGAGAAGAAGATCACCGAGATGAAGTGGAGAAACATCTCTTTCTCGTTTCCACCTTTCTGCCCGATTCCGGGAATCGGGTGGAGGGGATTCCATTTTTCCTCTTCCAGAAGCGGACGAGGGTGGTAAGGGATTTCCTCAGGTTTCAAGGGGTGAAGGAGGGCGAGATTCTTGTCGGGGTGGATCTCCAACAGTGGGATCGATCTTTCCTTCTTCGTCTCTTGAGATCGCTGGAGGAGCTCTACTCGCCAAGGATTCTCCTGTTGGGTTCACTGGATACCCTTCCACCCAAAGGGTTGAGGGCCCGAATCGGGCGGGGACATCAAGCTCGAATGGAGGAGATCCACGAGTGTTTGAAAAAAGTCCCTATCCATATCCCTTCCCATCTCAAATTAGAATGCCCGGAGATGGTGAAGGAGTGTCATCTCTTCCTCTCTTTTAAAACAGACTTTTTTTCCATTGCTTATGCATTAGAGGTTCCGACAATTTTGTTTCTGAGACAGTCCGAAGTTGGATCCTTTCGTCCTCCAACCAAGGAGACCTTCAAGCCCATCATCTTAGGGAAGAAAGGGGATTTCCCCTTGAAGGAGGTTCTGAAAAAGGTGAAGGAACTATTGGGAATGGAGGATGACAAATGAATAATGCTCAGCACCGTATGGGAACCTGAGGAAACAGATTTCGGCCTCCCTGCCCGAATCGGGCTTGACCGACCCAGCCCGAGAGCGGTTCAGGGAGAATCAGGTGGGGGCTGGGTGGAGGGATTGGGTTCGGCAGGCGGATTTTTTTATTCATTTGAATTTATTCGTCTTTCATCTTTCTCTTATGTATCTACGACTTTTAAAATACCTGTTACCCTACTGGGTGAAGTTCTCCTTGGGGGTACTCTTCATGTTTCTGCTTGCTCTGACAAGTGGGATTTCCCTGGGGATGATATCCCCTCTGGTGAATCTCCTCTTCCAAAGACCCTATTCAGGTTCTAGCGGATTTTTCATGGGTCCCCTCATAGAGTGGATCCACCGCTGGTCCCTCTCTTTGACTCCCCTATTCGCCTTGCAGCGTCTTGCATTTTTACTCATTCTTGTCTTCTTCCTGAAAGGGATATTTGGCTATCTCCAGAGATACCTATCGATTCTCGTGGTACAGGGGGTTGTAAAGGATTTGCGGAATCGTCTCTATTCCCACTTCCATTCCCTTCCCCTCCGGTACTTCCATAAATCCCAAGTGGGAACTCTTACCGCCCGGATCACCCATGATGTCCATTTAGTTCAGGGAGCAGTCAATGATGGAGTGATCACTCTGATCCGAGAGTCCTTTCTCGTCCTTGCATATTTAGGTGTGACTTTGTGGGCGAGCTGGCGCCTCTCCTTCATCTCAGCCCTTCTGATTCCCGGAGCGGTGGGGATCATCCTCCTCATGGGGACGAGGCTCCGGAAACGGTCTACACGGATTCAGGAGAGGATGGCTGATATCTCATCTACCATAACCGAAACCCTTTCCGGAATTCGGGTGGTGAAGTCCTTTTCAATGGAGCGGTCTGAAATAAAGAAGTTTTTCAATCATACCTGGAACTATTACAAGGCCTTCCTGCGATTTGAACAGATTGGTCTTCTTGGCCCTCCTCTTACCGAGTTTTTAGGGGTTCTTGTCGCAGGCGCGATCCTCTGGTATGGAGGGTATGAAATTCTTGTGGCAGAGACCCTCTCCCCGGACCGTTTTTTCGTCTTTCTCGCCGCCTCTCTCAGCATGATGCAGCCCGTCAAACGAATTAGCCAAGCCAATGTCATGATACAACATGGGCTTGCTGCTGCAGAGAGGATCTTTTCCATCTTGGATCAGAAACCAGAGATTGTTGGTCAAGGGACTCACCCAATACCCAGTCGCTCGATTTGGGGGAGAGGCTGGGCGCATCTGTTACGGAAAGGGAAACCCGAAGCGGTTTCGGAGGGGGAACCCATTCGTCTTGTTCGGCTTCAGGATGGAATCCGTTTGAAAGGGGTCTCTTTTGAATATGAGGCGGGGAAAAAGGTTCTGGATCGGATTGATCTCGAGATTTCCTGTGGGGAGGTAGTGGCTCTGGTGGGTCCTTCCGGTGCTGGGAAGTCCACTCTGGTGGATTTGATCTTCAGGTTTTATGATCCCACAGAAGGCGCCATTGAGATGGATGGGAAGGATCTGCGTAAGATGGACCTGGTAAACCTCCGAGGCCTCTTCGGGATCGTTCCCCAGGAGGTAATTCTCTTTAACGATTCCCTTCAAAACAATATCTCTTACGGAAAGAACGGAGCCTCCATAGTGGAGGTTATAGAGGCTGCTAAGAAGGCGAATGCCCATAACTTTATTTTGGGAATGAAGAAGGGATATGAGACAAATGTAGGGGAGAGAGGGGCCAATCTCTCTGGGGGAGAGAGACAACGGATCGCCATCGCTCGGGCACTTTTGAAAGACCCTCAAATTCTCATCTTTGATGAAGCCACCTCTTCCCTGGACTCTGAAGCGGAACGATTGGTTCAAGAGGCCATAGATCGGTTGATGAAGGAGAGGACGGTCATCGTCATCGCACACCGCCTCTCCACGGTCCGTCAAGCCCATAAGATCGTTGTGCTGGATAAAGGGAGGATCCTCCAGCAGGGAACCCATGACTCTCTCCTCGCACAGGGTGGAATGTATCGGAGGCTCTATGAAAATCAATTTCGTACTATGCTGACATAAAGATCAGGAATAATTTTTGGGGATATTGGTTAAAGGGTTAAAGAGTATCATGATAAAAATAATCCTCGACAGATTACCATTTAACCTGTACCCATGACCTATCGAACCAAGCCGATGAAAGACTATACCATCCTGAATGATGTCCATATGAAGATCTTGAAGTCCCTCTCAGAGGAAGAGGTCTATCAGGTGATTGTTGATACCGCTTACGAGCTGACGGGGTGCGAATGGTGCTCCTTATTTACACGCCTGGGGAATCGGTTTCGGTCGACACGGAGTAAGGGATCTTCCTCTCTGCTGCCCAAAAGCCTCTCCCTGGATCAAGCCCTCTCTTTCATTGGAGGGCCAGTCAATATCAGGGTTCTTCGAGAGAAGGCCGAATCTGGTCTCGACCTTGGGGGATCATTTGCCTCCGCACCCATTCCGATTCGGGATGAGCTCCATGGGCTTCTCACCGTCAGTCACTCAGAGGAGAAGGCCTTCGACGAGAATGATCTGCGGGGACTTACCTATCTTGCCAATCAGTCCACTGCAGCTCTTGAGAGGATTAAAATGGTTCAGGAACTCCAACTGGCATTGAAAAATGAGAAGAAGGCGAGGGCCCGAATCGGGCAGATGAACAGAATTCTTGAAACGGTCAATGAGGTTGCCATACTCATTGGATCTATCCTGAAATTGGATGACCTTCTGAAACAGGTTGTGATTACGATCCGAAAGCGATTGGATTATCAAAATGTTGCGATCCTTCTGTTGGATAAGAGAGGAAGGCTACGGGTCCGCGCCTATGTGGGTTACTGGGGTCAGAATCTGGCGAAGTATGAGATGTCTATCAACAGGAGAAGCATCTCCAGGTGGGTGGTTGATCATGGGAAGCCCCTCATCGTTTCTGATGTAAGGAAGGAGTCTCGATATGTGGGAGACCGAAGCCGAGGGAAGTCAGAAATTGCCTTACCCCTAAAGAGGCGAGGGCGGATTATGGGGGTCTTGGATGTTGAGAAAGTGAAAGTCAAGTCTTTGGGGAAAAAGGACCTTCGTCTTCTCTCCCTCCTGGCCTCTCGCATCTCCCTGGCTATTGAAAATTCTCTTCTTTATGAGGAGACCGAGCGCCTTGCCAATACGGATGAGATCACTGGGATCTATAACTACCGCTATTTGAAATCTGCCTTGGGCGGGTCAAGGAATAAAAAGAAGATGAATCGGGTCTCCCTTCTTATGTTCGACTTGGATAACTTCAAGGCATATAACGACCATTATGGTCATCCTGCGGGGGATAGGGTTTTAAGAGATTTTGCAAAACTTTTAAAAAGGGAAGTGGACGAAGGGGGACTGGTCTCCCGCTATGGAGGGGATGAGTTTCTCGTTCTCCTCACCGAAACCTCAAAAGCGGATGCAAGGATCTTTGCCGAGCGCCTCTTGGAGACGGTTGAGGAAAAACTTGAGAAAAAAAAGATAACGGTGAGTATTGGCTTCGCAAACTATCCAGAAGATGTAAAAAAGAAGATCGATCTGATTGATGCGGTGGACATGGCCCTCTATCGAGCCAAGGCGAGAGGGAAGAGTCGGGTCAGCGCTTAAGAGGCTTTCTCAATGATCAATGTTCACTGCAAAGTAAATAATAAAATTGTCGATTTTGAATTTTGCATTGGAATATGAAAAGGAATCCTTGGGGAGTCCCCGGTCTGTTAAAAGGTTATCTCTTTTTGGGAGCGTTGATCATCGCCCTCGGGTCCTTCCTCTATACCCAGAGCCTCATTCGCCAATTAGAAGAACCCGTTAGGATCCTCTCGAGGATCATTGCAGAGTTCTATACCAAGGCTGGCTCTTCGGTGAGTCCCCAAGCCTCACTCGATACCGAGATCATCTTTGAAGAGGTAATTCAGAAGATTGATTTTCCTGTGATCTTTACCGATGATAAGGGGATTCCCCGAACTTGGCGAAATGTCGGTATGCATCTACCCCAGAACTCTATAGAGGAATTGGAGGGTGTAGATCCTCAAAATCCTCCTGCAGGTCCCATCGGGAAGTTGTTCAAAATCATCTCTCGCCTCGACCGGAAGAATCCCCCCATTCCCATTAAAGTGGAAGGGGCTGGTATCTTAGGGTATGTCCACTACGGAGAGCCGAAGGGAGTGAAAATCCTCAGATGGGCGCCCTTTATTCAGCTTTTCGTCATTGCTCTCTTCGCTTTACTGGGATTCATCGGGTTCAGGACGGTCCGGCGGGCTGAAGAGAACTATATCTGGCTGGGGATGGCAAAGGAGACCGCTCATCAATTGGGAACCCCCCTCTCCTCCCTTATGGGATGGATTGAGGTGATTCGGGATAAGGGAGGAGAATCGAAGGAAGCGTTGGAAGAAATGGAGAAGGACATTTCACGCCTTCAAGGGATCACCTCTCGATTCAGCAAGATCGGATCTCCACCCACTTACCAGGAGCAGGATGTTCTTCTTCTCATTCGAGAAGCCTGTCAGTATTTTCGGGGGAGACTTCCCCGTTACGGGAAAAAGATCCAGATCATAGCCCCCCTTAACCCTCTCCCTTCTGTGAAGGTAGATGGCGAGATCTTCACCTGGGCCCTGGAGAATCTCATCAAAAATGGTATTGATGCTATCACTGAGGTGGAAGGAAGGATAGAGGTGACTGCGAGGTCGAATGGGAAGTGGCTTGAGATTCGGGTTAAGGATTCGGGTCGGGGAGTAAGTCGAGAGGAGCGTCGGAGGATATTCCGTCCGGGATATTCGACCAAGAATTTCGGATGGGGTCTGGGACTTCCTCTCGCCAAACGAATCATTGAGACATACCACAACGGCCGTTTGACCCTCGAATCAAGCCAACTCGGAGAGGGAAGTACCTTCTTGATGGCGCTACCGATAAATCGGTAATTGGTGATTGGTAATTCTCCTACTGGGTGGTTTGGCTGTTGAGCAACGGAGATCCCTGGCCTGACGCCCCGAGCCCGATTCTCCCTTTACCCTACCCACGGGCGGGCAGGACAGACTTCGATTCGGTTAAATTTAACCCTGTAACGAGTTAACCATAAAAATGAGAGAGAAAAAGATTCTCTGGGTGGATGATGAGGTAGAGTTTCTAAAACCCCATCTCCTTTTTCTTAAGGACCGGGGATATATCGTTCATAGCGCTTCTCATGGAGCCGATGCGATCTCCCTCGTCCAGAAAGAACCTTACGATCTCGTGCTTCTGGATCAGATGATGCCAGGGATGGATGGGATGGCAACCCTTATAGAATTGAAGAGGATAGATCCTAACCTCCCTGTGATTATGGTGACCAAGAGTGAGGAGGAGCCATTGATGGATGAAGCCTTTGGAAAGGGGATCGATGATTTTTTGATTAAACCCATCAACCCTCGACAATTGACTTCTCTTCTCAAGAGAGTTTTAGAGAAGAAGGATATCATGGGAGAGAGAATGGGTCAAAATTATGCTCAGGTTTATCAGGAGATCAGCGAACGTCGAGCTTCCTCTCCGGATTGGCGGGAGTGGCTTTTGATCTACCAGCGGCTGGTGGAGTGGGATCTTCTCATTGACCAGCTTCAAGAGGAGGATCTTCGCGTGACTCATAAAGACCTAAAGGCTCTCTGCAATTCTGAGTTCTGCAAATATGTAGAGGAAAATTATGAAGAGTGGGTCAAGGCAGTGGGGAGTGGTGAAATCCGAAATCAAAAGGATTTTCCCCTTCTCTCCCCACAAATTTTAGAAGCTTTTCTCTTTCCCTATCTCCAGAATGGTGAAAAAGTTCTCTTCTTCCTCCTCGATTGTCTCCGTTTGGATCAGTATTTAGCCATTGAGCCACTTTTGAAAGAATACTTCAAGGTCAAGAAGGAGTATTACTATTCTATCCTTCCCACCGCTACTCCTTACTCCCGAAATGCAATTTTCAGTGGACTTTTTCCCGATCAGATCAAAAAGATGTATCCCCAATATTGGGAGACGGGGAGCGAGGTGAGCCAGAACCGTTATGAGGAAACTTTTCTCCAGCTTCTCTTGAAACGGAAAGGAGTTTCCATACAACCCAATCCAAAATATTTTAAGATATATGACTTGGCACATTCCCAGCAATTGAAGGAGAAATTTTCCTCCCTAACTTCCATGCCTCTCATCGCAATCGTTGCCAATTTTGTGGATCTCCTCACCCATCACAGAGGAAATTCAAAACTCCTCCAGGAAGTGACACCGGATGAGGGTGCCTTTCGCTCCCTCACTCATTCTTGGTTTCTTCATTCCCCCTTTCTATCGATTCTTCAGATCTGCTCTCGTCAGAAGATGACCGTCATTCTGACCACAGATCACGGCTCCATTCGGTGTGGCCGGGCGACGCCCATTTATGGAGGGAAGACGATCTCCTCCAATCTTCGATTTAAATACGGGAGTGCCCTTCGCTGTGATGAGAAACATGCCTTCTTCATCAAAGATCCAGAGAGACTTCAACTTCCACTGGAGGGACAGGATACGCGGTATTGTATCGCCAAAGAAGATTATTTTTTCGTTTATCCTACCCATTTTCAACGATATGAGAAGAGATATAAAGATACCCTTCAGCATGGAGGGATTTCTATGGAGGAAATGATTCTTCCCATTGCGACCCTTACACCTACGTGAAAAATAGACCATAGACTATAGACTCTGGACTTTGGACTTAAGTCTAATGTCTAAAGTCTATTGTCCAAAGTCTGATTTTGATTATGTCCATTGCTTATATCGGTATCGGTTCCAATCTTGGAGATCGTCGTGAAAATATTGCGAAATCCATAGCCCTGATGAGAAAAGAGAAAGGGATTCAAGTTCTCCGAGTTTCATCCCTCTATGAGAGTGATCCTTGGGGCGTCAGAGAGCAGCCACGGTATTTGAATGGAGTCCTGGAAATGGAGACCTACCTTTCTCCGAAGGATCTTCTCCACCGGCTACTCTCTATTGAAAAGGGATTGGGAAGGGGAAGGGGGAAAAGGTGGGGTCCCCGCATCATTGATCTCGATCTCTTGCTTTATGAAAGTGTCGTCATGAAAGAGTCCGCCCCAGGTGAACTCATTTTGCCTCATCCCGTACTGCACAGACGGAAATTTGTCCTTCTTCCTCTATTAGAACTTGTTCCAGAGGTGATTCATCCCTATTTTAAACGGCCGATAAAGGATTTTCTCCATTTCTTAAAAAACGAACAGTCTCATGGCAGAGTGGAGATATGTCTCCATTGAGGGTGTCATTGGTGTGGGAAAGACAGCTTTGGCAAAGAGGCTCGCAAAGAGGCTTCGTGCAAGGTTAATTCTTGAGGAAGTAGACGAAAACCCTTTCCTCTCCAGTTTTTATCGAGATATGAAGACTTATGCCCTTCAGACCCAACTCTTCTTCCTCCTTTCCCGTCACCGTCAGCAGAGGGAACTCTCTCAGATGGATCTCTTCAGTCAACGGGTGGTAACCGATTATCTCTTTGCCAAGGAGAAGATTTTTGCTTATCTCAATCTAGACGACCATGAACTCACCCTATACGAACGGATTTTCAGTTTTATTGAAAAGGATGCTCCAACACCTGACTTCGTTATTTACCTTCAAGCCACACCCCGAGAATTGATGAGACGTATTCAGGAGAGGGGACGTCCCTATGAGCAGGAGATCCAGTTGGAGTATCTGGTAGAACTTAGTGAATCCTACAATCGTTTCTTCTTTCACTTTGATGCGACCCCTCTTCTGGTGGTAAACGTAGAAGAGATTGACTTTGTTCGAAAGGAAGAGGATTTTGAAGACCTCTATCAGGAAATCCAGCGCCCCTTCTCTGGGACTCGATTTTATGTCCCTGCCCCAAGGAGGTAACCACCCGATTCGGGTGGAAATCTGTGAAATCTCGTGGTTATGGAGATCTTTAGAAGTCAAAAAGAAATGCAGAAGAGATCCAATGAGCTTCGGCGAAAGGGAAAGCGGATTGGATTCGTCCCCACGATGGGTTATCTCCATGAAGGCCATCTTTCCCTCCTTCGTCTCGCGAGAGAAAAATCCGATGTCGCGATCGTTTCCATCTTTATCAATCCTACCCAGTTTGGACCCAATGAAGATTATGACCGCTACCCTCGGGATATGGGTCGGGATCGGGAACTTGCAGAAAAAGAGGGCTGTGATATTCTCTTTACCCCCTCTCGTGAAGAGATGTATCCTCCTGGGTATCAGAGCTATGTCAATGTAGAAGGGTTGACGGGGGGTCTATGCGGTCCTTTCCGGCCTGCATATCTTCGAGGGGTAGCAACGGTCGTAACAAAACTTTTCAACATCGTGAAGCCCCATGTTGCCGTCTTCGGACAGAAGGATGCCCAGCAAGCTATTGTCATTCAAAGAATGGTAAAAGATCTTGCCTTCGATATCGAGATTCTTGTTGCTCCTACCGCAAGAGAGAGGGATGGGTTGGCGATGAGTTCTCGAAACGAATATTTATCAAAGGAGGAGAGAGAAAAGGCTCAGATTCTCTATCAATCTCTCCTAAAAGCTCGGGCAATGATTGAGAGAGGCGAGAGGGAATCCAAAAAAATTATTGAGATGATGAGAGAGATGATCTCGCAAGAAGGGGGAGAAAAGATTGATTATATTGAGATTGTTGACCCCCAAAGTCTACAGCCGGTGAACCCCATACAGGATGAGGTCCTTGTAGCTTTGGCTGTATGGATTGGGAAGACTCGGTTGATTGATAATCTCATTGTAACGGGTCATCGGTTGAAAGGTTAAATAAAAATGGTTAAAATCGACGAAATACCAGTAATCCAATTTCCCTTTTTTTTCTGAAGAGATCGGGATGCAAAGGATCATCTGTAAGTCCAAGATTCACGGGATCCACGTGACTGGGGTGAATCTCCACTATGCAGGCTCTATTGAGATCGACGCTGAGATTCTGGAAAAGGCAGATATTTTTCCCAATGAGATCGTTCAGGTTGTCAATGTCGCCAATGGAGAACGGTTTGAGACCTATGTGATGCCTGGGAAGAAAGGCAGCAGGATCTGTAGACTCAATGGAGGAGCCGCTCGACTCGGAGAAGTAGGGGATCCAATCATTATCATCTCCTATGGGTTTCTCGATACCGCAGAGGCCAGAACCTATACTCCGAAGATTCTTCGGATGGATGAGAGAAATCGAATCCTTAAAGACGATAAGAATAGTTGAATGAAGTATCGTAACTTTCGGAAACACAATTCGCACCTCACAATTTTTACATTTCTTACACTCTCCTCCTCTTGCTTATCCTCTTTGCCGCCTGCCCACCTTTTCCAGAAGCGCCTTGCCTCAGGTCTTGCAGCAGGAGCCAGAAGAGGCATTAAGAGAAGTGTCAGAGACAGTTCAAGATGCAATATGAGAAATGTAAGGTGGTAGAGGCAGGAGGTCGCCTACGCTGCCAACTCCCTGCCTGTCGGCAGGCAGGCGCCGAAGCGGCTGCGAAGGCCGGGCCATAGCTTCGGCGACGGAGCGCGGCTGCGAAGATGCTTGTCCGGTTGGCGGAAGAAGAACCTTATCGAAAAGAGTCCCTGGCTCTTCTTCGAGAGATTGCCCAATTCATTCTATTCTGTAAAAAGAAGGACGGGTCTTGGGGGCAGAGATATCACATTGAGGGACAAGATCAATCTATATACAAACAGGAGGATAATGTCCCCCACTCCATCCTTGCCCTTCTCAGTTATGTCATAAAGGCATCCGAGCTGGGGGAAAAAGTGCCAGAACTGAGAAAAATTCGAGAGGGGATGAAATAGGGAATTGCATTTTCCTTGAAT
>JADFOU010000276.1 GCA_022562655.1 candidate division TA06 bacterium | reverse complement strand
CACCTGACGATCCCCCACAAATTTGTGTGTTACACAGATAAACCAATCAAAGGCATATCAATTCGGTTACTTTCCGAAGACCTCGATGGGTGGTTCGCGAAGTTTGAGGTGTTCAAGGAAGCTGGCTCAGTGCTCTATCTCGACCTCGATACAGTCGTGGTGGGGGAGATTGATTCCCTCGGGAGGGATATTGAGGAAGCAGGAGAAGCCTTCTGGATGCTTGAGGCGTTTAGTCCCCTTCGCAAGTGGGCCTCGGGAATCATGGCTTGGACAGGAGATTGGAGTCAGTTGGTGTTCCACTGCAAGAGGTATGCAGGATTGTACTTCACAGATCAAGAATGTATTGGGAAGGCCCTTAAAGGTAATGGGGTCACTCCGAGGTTAATTAGGAGAAGTTACTACCACATTTACAGCTACAAACATCATTGTTTAGAGGGTTTGCCGAGTGGAGCGAAGATTGTTTGTTTTCATGGGAAACCAAGGCCAAAGGAAGTGAGGGAGACATGGATGAAGATGTAGGTTCACATACTGAGAAAGAGATTGCTGAGAGAATCAGAAACGCAGCATATGTGTATAATAAGGAGGTTGAAAGGGCTAAAATCTTGAACATTAAAGTACTCACCACTCCTTGTGGTGATGGTAAACTGAAGATAAGAATGATCCAAGTCCTCTGTAAGTTGTGGGAGGCTCCAGAAGAGACATGATTGAAGACATCCGCCACGAAATCCTTTGGTGTTGTCGTGGTATGAATGGAGAGCTTTGGCCAGATGAGCTTGCTGAACGTCTTGACTTGGATGTGTGTGAGACGATCGAGGCGATGGAAATGCTGGCAGATGCAGGACAATTGGAGCCACTCACATGACTAACGAATACTCCTCCCTCAAAGCTGCATGGCACATCGAGAAGATATCGCGACTTCGTGATGGACTTCAAATTGTTCCAACACATGTCCAACTCATTATCTCTGACCTATGTAACCAGAACTGTCACTTCTGTGCTTATCGCATGGATGGAGGATTCTCGACCGAGCAGTTTGGAGAGATGAAAGAAGGCAAACTCATCAAGAACCCCAACCGTCGAATTCCAAAGGATAAAGCGATTGAGATACTAAATGACTGCGCAGATGTGGGGGTGAAGGCAATCCAATTCACAGGTGGTGGGGAACCAACAGTTCATCCAGACCATATTGATATCTTCAAACATGCGAAGTGGTTGGGACTCAAGACAGGACTCGTCACGAATGGTCTCGTCATGAGGGATTTTGAGACCCTCGCTAACATGGACTGGGTTAGGATCAGTCTTGATGCTGGAACGAGTGAGTCATATGAGAACATCCGAGAGAGTAAAGGATTTGACAAGGTTCTGTCAAACATTAGGACCCTCGTGGGCGTTGGTACTCCTTGCGTTATTGGTATTGGTTTTGTGGTAACGAGAGAGAATTGGGAGGAGATAGGAAAGGCGTGTGAGATTGCTAAGGGCCTTGGAGTGAGTTACATACGACTTTCTGCAATGTTCTCGGAAGAGGGGAGTGGGTACTATAAAGGTATTACCCCAAGGATAAAGGGTGCACTTCGGAGTGTTAGAGAACTCGAAACTGACTCATTCAAGATCGTCGATCTTTTCTCCCACAGGCTTGATGACCTCGACCAAGGGAGTCCAAAGCATGAGTTCTGCGGATATCAAAACTTTACCACCTACATCGGGGGAAATCTCAAAGTTTACAGATGTTGCACAACAAGTTATACACTTCACGGAGAAGTGGGAGACCTTACCAACACCACCTTCAAAGAGTGGCTCACCTCTTGGGAGAAGAAAGAGTTATACGAGTCGTTCGATGCAAGAAGTTGTCACCATTGCCAGTTCCACTCACAAAATGAGGTGATTAACTACCTCGTGAATGAACCAACTCATGTGGATTTTGTGTAGAGGAGGAGTTGCGACCGATGAAATTCCCTCAAGAACTGCCGGACATTCGCGACGAGATGCAGAAACTCATTTTTGAATTTCTCCCGCTGCTCGATCCTAGAAATCCTCGCGACATTCCAGCGCTCGCGAGAATTGCAGAGCGGGTGGCCCGGCTTGCAGGTGCGCTCAACGAGGCCATTGTCGATCAGACGCGGATGAGACGTGACACATGAAACTCGTAGTAATAACCCCCGTCGGCCCAGGCCACGAGAGTATCCTTCCTCTTGCAGCTCTTTCTGTCCTTCATCTTGAATATCATGAGTTCACCGAAATCCAGCATGTGATTGTCAACGACACGAAAGGGGAGTTAGGAAGAAGTCGCGCTCGCAATCTCGGCATGATCAACGCAGACTGGTATTTCTTCCTCGACGCAGATGATGTGATGATGCCTTATGCGACGAGGTTTGTGAAGGGCCAACCTGTTGCAGTGTTTGGTGCGGTTCAGATAAATGGGAGAGTTCCTCCGATCAACAAATGGCCTTGTGGAAGAGATGACCTTTTTAAACATGGGGGGGAGGGTACAATATGTATGGGCTTCTTCGTGAAAGCGGAAATAGCACAAGAACTCCGCTTTGATGAGACACTTGATAGAGGGGAAGATTTCGATTTCTACATGAGGCTTCCGAGTTTTTACAAGGTGAAACTTCCTCTTGTTTCTGTGAATAGTAAGATTCCCTCAGCAGTTGGTCCTCATGGTTATGAAGAGCTTGACTGGCATAAGACGTGTAGGGAAGTGGTAGATAGGTACAAGAAATGAACCCCCTTCAAGATGAGATAGACACAATTGAGTACCCTCCCACCCACACCTACAATCTCGCAGGATTGGAGCCCACAGGTTCTCTCCTCTCTCGAATGAGAGTTATAGAACGAGAATTTCCTAAGTTCTTTGAAGGGGGGAGGTTACTTGATGTGGGTTGTAATAAAGGGTTTTTCTCGCTTTATCACAGGGGATTAGTTGTAGGGATTGATCCTTCAAAAGAGTGTATTCATTTGTGTAGAAAGCTCTCTGCGAGTGGGAAATTCTGTGTATCTTCCTTTGGTAAATATGACACAGATTATATCTTTAATAGAGTCTTCATAGGAAACGGTCATCATTATCCATTTATTGAAGCTGGGGGTTGGTCTTTTATTGAGAAGTTGGGGAACTTTGTTGTGGAGGGAGGGTTTGTCCTCCTCGAAGGTCCTACAGGAATGGAGAGTGTTGATGCACAGAATTGTATCCCAGAGGAACTTGCGAGTGAGTTCACGCAGGAGAAGTTGCTAGAAGCATTCGAATCCCTCTTCATCCTTCGGAAGATTGTGTCATCACCACTTGCTGATAGGTATTTTCTACTCTTCGAGAAACGAAGTGCA
>JADFOU010000275.1 GCA_022562655.1 candidate division TA06 bacterium | reverse complement strand
CCCCGACCCGAAAGAAAAGGTCTCCTCACGTTCCACTCCCCGTGAACATCATCGGATCAGGCAGGCTGAAAGAGAAAAAGGAAATCGAAACCATTGATCTGAAAGAGGTGGGAGCCTTCTTTGAAAAAGGCGGTATTCTCCCTACGAACCTGAAGGGCTATGAAAGTCGAAGAGAGCAGGTGGAGATGACGAAGGCCGTGGCTCAAGCCTTTAACGAAGACCAATATCTCATTGCCGAAGCGGGAACGGGAACAGGGAAGTCTCTCGCCTATCTCATCCCTTCCATCCTCTGGGCCTATCAGAACGGGCAAAGAGTGATCCTCTCCACCAATACCAAAAACCTTCAGGACCAACTCTTTTACAAAGACCTCCCCTTCCTCCAACGAATCATGAATAAGGAGTTCCGGGTGACTCTTCTTAAAGGGCGATCCAACTATCTCTGTCTGGAACGATGGAGGGAGGTGATGCGGAATCCCGATCTCTATCTCTCGACGGAAGATCGGATCGCCATTCTCCCCCTCGTCTTATGGATTGAGGAGACCTTGACCGGGGATATCTCCGAAAATCGTGGATTCCATCCGGATCGTAATCGAGGGCTCTGGGCAAAACTCACCTGTCCTGAACGAGAAGAGAAGGATGCCCACAAACGGTGTTTTCTCAACAGAGCACGGGACAAGGCACAGAAGTCCCATCTGGTCGTTGTCAACCACTCTCTTCTTCTATCCGATCTTGCCACTGAGAACAGGGTCCTTTCCTCCTATTCCCGCCTTGTTTTGGATGAAGCCCATAATCTGGAAAAAATTGCCACAGAGCACTTGGGAATAGAGGTCAATTTCTATGGGTTGAAGAGAATTCTGGACCGACTACAGGAGAAGGGGAGAAGAGGGCTCCTTTCCAAATTCCAATCCCGAATCGAAAGGGGGAGATTTCCCCGGCCAACCAAGGAATCCCTTCTTCATCAGATGGAGACCCTAAACCAGATCATCCCGGAATCTCAAGAGAGGGGGATGACCCTCTTTCAGAAAGTCTCCTCACTCCTCTCATCTAAGAAACAAAGATACCGGCCTGGCGATGAATTTCTTCAGTCAATCTCAGAGGAAGGGAAAGATATCCTCTATACACTCACCCGCCTTAAATCAGGGCTAGTCTCTCTTGGGGAGGAACTTCGTGATCTGAAATTCTCTCAAACCCGAATCGGGACTGAGACCTTACAGGATTTGGAAGAAGTTTCACAGGATCTCCTTCACTTCATCAATGCTTTGAATGTCCTTCTTCTCGACTTGAGAGAAGATTACTGCTACTGGGCAGAAGCCCGGAGAGACCCTTTAAGAACCGAACTCCACAGCGTCCCTATCGATGTGGGAACTTTGTTATCGGAAGACCTCTACAAAAAGATGGACTCCATCCTTTTCACTTCTGCCACCCTGACTGTCGCCTCCTCTTTTGATTTCTTTTCGAACCGAACCGGAATCTCTCTTTTAGATCCGGATCGAGTCACTCAAATCTCCCTTGGCTCATCCTTCTCCTTTGATGAACAGGTCCGGGTTCTTATTCCTCATTATCTCCCGCTTCCTAAATCTGCGAATTTCCCTAAAAGGATCGGGGAGACCATTCAGAAGGTGATCCTCTCCACAAAGAGAGGGACGATGATTCTCACCACATCCTACGATCTTCTCAAATTCTTAGACGAACAATTGAGAGGAGAACTGGAGGAGAACGGGATTGAACTCCTGGTTCAGAGAAGGAGTGGGTCTCGAATGGGGATCTTAGAGATCTTCAAAGAGGAGAAGAACTCCTGTCTCTTGGGTACTGACTCATTCTGGGAAGGTGTAGATGTCCCGGGCGATGCGTTAGAACTCCTCATCATGACCAAACTCCCCTTTCCTGTTCCGAATGAGCCCATCATTGAGGCTCGTTGTGAAGCATTAGAAAAGGAAGGACTGGACTCCTTCTCCAATTTCATGATTCCCATGGCGGTGATTCGACTCCGTCAAGGTTTTGGAAGACTCATTCGGACCCGGGAGGATCGAGGAGTGGTTCTTCTTTTGGACAACAGGGTAAGTCGCCAGCAGTATGGGGAATTTTTTCTGAACTCCCTTCCCGTGGAACCGATTATATGCGGTTCAGAAGAAGAAATAATGAAGATACTCTTGGAGTTTTGGCGTTGACATTTTCTAATATAGCGTCTTCACTCCTGTGAGGACAGTTAGAGCCTTTGCATTGACAGGGAGAGGGAAAAAATGTAAAATGAGGTGTGGAAAGGGAGAGCGACCAGTTCAGAGAACTATTTAATCCGTAAGAACAGGAAAGAAATGAAAGAAATCCAAGATAAAATAAAAAAAGGAGCAGAAGAAATCGAGCAGTTTCTAAATAAACATCTAGATGAAATTGTGGAGCAGTATGGTAAGATTCTGGAACAATCAGAAGGACACCCTACTATTCGTTTTGAGGATGAGTTACCATATCCCAAAGGAATTATATTATCAGCCCTTCTTCGAGAACTTCGTGAGAGTGAAAAGGATAAAGATGAAAATTATAGAAATGTTGTAGAAAGCTGCATTGCTCTTCTATCTAATTTTATCCCAACTGAAGAAAAATATCGAGAGTTACTAAAACAGAAAAAGATAGAAGAAACAATGTTAAAATACAAAGATAAACCGGAGGAAGCTATCAAAAAACTATCAGAGATATAACATTCTCCAATCTTTCGAAAATTCAGAAATTCTCCAATAACTATGGACAACAAAATTGCTCCCTTCTTCCAAAGTGGTGAAAGTAGGGATCAACTGTATAGCCATGTTCGAGAATATGAACCGTTACAAGAAGTGCGTACCGCAGTAGAAGAAATGTGGAAGAAATACAAACCACTGTGCCCTGACCCAGACTTTCTATCTCAGGCTAAAGAAGACTTTATATCATGCACGTGGCAGATGCACCTCACTATAATACTGATAGACCAAGGTTTCAATCTTAAAAAGCCACCTAAAAATGGTCCTGACATCTGCCTTCCTTTTGACTCCAGTCATTGCTGGATTGAAGCAGTCTCTCCAACTGCCGGTGATGGACCAGATGCAGTCCCAGATTTAAAAATAGGGAATCTTCCAGAGGAGCAAATCATTTTGCGTTTACGTTCTTCTATCGAGTACAAGACAGAACAATATCGAGATTGGTTGTTAAAGGGTATAGTAGTTGAAGATGATCCATGCATCATCGCAGTAAATGGAGGTAAGATTCCGCTCGCTTATCTACATGTTGAAGGAGAACCATCATTTATCGAGAAAGCAGTCTTTCCAATAGGCAACCGTCAATTTCACCTTGCCCTTAA
>JADFOU010000274.1 GCA_022562655.1 candidate division TA06 bacterium | reverse complement strand
ACCGCTTAGTATCTGGAGATTTTGAACACACCCGGAAGATGATTCTGCTTCGTTGAAGGATGGAACGTATCTAAAAAAACGGGAGTCCAAAATGGACTCCCGTTTTTTACATCTCTGTCTCCCGGTAATCTTACGATCTTAAAAAAAATTCCAGGACAATGGGAGAATCGCCCCTTTTTTATTACAGTGCAAAATCAAAATTCAAACATCCAATTTCGAACAAAGTTCAATCCAAAAGACCTAAGATGCGAGGGGAAGGAAGTGATTCCTTGGGTGTTGGGCGGTAGAATAGGCAAAGGAGTAAGTGAGAATCTCTCGCCAATTTTGGGGTTTGAGATCCTGGCAGAGATAGCAGAAGACCCCTCTCTCCCGAATGCTCCGCTCCAGCTCAAGGGAGTTCCTTCGAGCCACTACGATGATGGGGGTTCCGGGTGCTTTTTCTTGAACAGCATGAATAAAATCTAAAGCACGATCAATGGGACTACCATTTGAGGCAATCCGATCCATGGGAAGACTCATCACCACAGTGGTATAAAAATCTGCATCAAGTTGACTGATTCCCTGGAGGGGCCTCTCATAGTGGTCCAACTGAACCCCGGAGAGGGAGGGAACCTGAATCGGACCTACAACCAACACTCTCTCCATGTACTTCTCCTTTCCATAATATTAGACTCTCTTTCCTCCGAAAAAGTTCATTTTAGACAGACTCTGGACCTTAGACATTGGACAGCGGACTATTGATTCTCTAAAGTCTATAGTCAATAGTCAATTGATTATAGTCCATCATCAGTCTATCTGTCGCCGAAGGAAGGTGGGGATTTCCAGATCATCTGGAGAATAGGTGCGAAGTTCTCCCCTCTTGGCCAGGGCTTCTTCCTCCTTTACTCCTCTTCGGACATAGGTGGGTCTCTCAAAACTCTCCCGGGATCGGATCTCCGAAACCTCTTCTTCATTCTCTTTCGGGGACCGGATTCCCGTTGCGATCACGGTGACCCTCACCTCTCCATTCTGTTCTCCCGAGATGACGGCACCAAAGATGATGTTTGCCCCTACTCCAGCCGACTCTGAGACGATACTTGTGGCTTCATTCACCTCATGGAGAGAAAGATCCTCTCCACCTGTGATGTTGATGAGAATTCCCTGGGCGCCTGAAATGGAGGCATCTTCAAGCAAAGGGCAACTGATGGCTTCTGTAGCGGCTTCTACGGCCCGATTCTCTCCTTTTCCCACCCCGGTCCCCATGAGGGCATCACCCGTCTCTGACATCACCGTTTTCACATCAGCGAAGTCCAGATTGATCAGCCCGGGGATCGTGATGAGGTCGGAGATCCCCTTGGTCGCATGGAGGAGCACCTCATCCGCCATCCGAAAGGCTTCGGAAAGAGGGGTCTCCTTTCCTACAAGGGCGAGGAGCCGCTGATTGGGGATGACGACGAGGGTATCGACCTTCCCCTTCATCTCCCGGAGTCCCTCCTGTGCCTGCTGCATCCGCTTCGATCCCTCAAAATCGAAGGGTTTCGTCACGATGGCGACGGTGAGGGCTCCATCTTCCCGGGCAATCTCGGAGATCAGAGAAGAGGCGCCAGTTCCTGTCCCTCCACCCATCCCACCTGTAATGAAGACCATATCCGCCCCCTTGATGACTTCTCGAACCTCCTCCTCATTCTCCTCCAGTGCCCTCCTTCCAATCTCAGGGTTTCCACCAGAACCCAACCCTCGAGTCAAATCCTTTCCGATCTGAATCTTCTTGTGGGCTTTGGACTTTAAGAGAACCTGGAGATCGGTGTTGACGACAATAAACTCAACCCCCTGGAGTCCGCTGAACATCCGATTGACAGCATTCCCGCCTGCACCCCCTACACCCACAACCTTGATTTGAGCCCCTACTTTAGACTTTTGAGTATCTTCGGCCAACTCGAACATTCCTCCCTCCTTTCTCTGGTAAAAGGATGATTGTTCGAACAGCGATCCGATCAATCAACCATTTAACCATTTAAAAGCTCTCTGAAAACCAGGACTTCATCCGTTCGAATGTTCTGTCGAAAAGATTGGATCCATTAAGGCTCCGAAGTCCTTTATGATTACGGTTCTCATATCCATAGAGGACGAGTCCCACCCCAGTGGAATAAAGAGAGCTATGGACGATTTCTGTGAGACCCGTAACCCCTTTGGGAATCCCAACTTTGACGGGGAGATCAAAGATCTGTTCTGCCAGTTGATGAATCCCACGCATTCGAGCCGTTCCTCCGGTGAGAACAACACCGGCTCCTATGAGATCGGCATAATCGCTTTTCTTCATCTCCCGAATGGCGATGGAAAATATCTCTTCCAGTCTCGGTTCGACGATTGCACTTAATACCTGACTGGAGATCTCCCGCTCTTCTCTGCCTCCCACGCCTGGCACTCGAATTCTCTCCTCCTCCTGGATTAAAGAAGAGAGGGCACAGCCATTTTGAGTCTTGATGGTTTCTGCCTGAGCTCTCGGGGTTCGGAGGCCGATGGCGATGTCATTCGTAACATTGAGCCCCCCTAAACCGATGACGCAAGAGTAACGGAGTGTCCCATCGTAAAACAAGGCAAGGTCTGTCGTCCCACCTCCAATGTCAATAAGAAGACAGCCCAATTCCCTCTCCTCCGCATCAAGGACCGCCTGACTGGAGGCAAGAGGCTGCAGGACCAGATCTCTTACCCTCATCCCTCCCCTCTCAATCGCCCTGTAGATATTCTGGGCAGAGGTGACGGCAGCCGTAACGATATGCACCACTGCCTCCAACCTCACCCCGGACATCCCCACCGGGTCCTTGATTCCCGCCTGGTCATCCACAATGAACTCTTGTGGGAGGATATGGATGATCTCCCGATCCATCGGGATGGCAATTGCCCTGGCCTGCTCGAGGACTCGGCTTACATCCTTGGATGTGATCTCATTCCCAGGGCGAGAGACGGCGATGACTCCTCGTGAGTTGATGGAACGAATGTGGTCCCCGGCAATTCCGGCATAGACCTCCTCTACCCGGACCCCTGCCATCAGTTCAGCCTCCGCCACGGCTTTCTTGATGGAAACGACGGTCTTATCCAGATTGACAACAACTCCTCTTCGGAGACCTTCGGAGGGGGCTGTTCCCACTCCTACAATAGAGATCTCTTCCCCTTCTTTCTCCTCGGCAATGATGCAGGCAACCTTTGTCGTCCCGAGATCGAGACCCGCTACGAGACCATCTTTTCCCATATTTTACCCCCTCTCTTTCGAAAATAATGGACAAATAGTTAAATGGTCGAATCGTTAAATCGTTTAATATTACCCATAAACCAATTACAGATTACCAA
>JADFOU010000273.1 GCA_022562655.1 candidate division TA06 bacterium | reverse complement strand
GAAGCTTTGGGGGAGATGGATGATCGGGAGAGTTTCTCCCTCTTTCTTCGAATTTTGAAAGAGTCCGACTCAGCGATGATGCGGAAGAGTGCCGCTTATGGTCTGGGTCGATTGGGAGATCAGAAAGCTTTGTCCCCTTTGATAGAGTCCCTTAATGATGAAAGCCCTCATGTCCGTACTCGAGCGGCAGAGGCTTTAGGCTCCCTGGGTGATGAAGAGGCTATAGAACCTCTCACTGCCAGTGTGGGAGATCAAAATCTGTATGTTCGAAGGGCGCTGGTTAAAGCCCTGGGGAGATTGTGTAGGGCAAGCTCGAATTGTATACCCGTACAGACGGTCTTACCTGTACTGGTGAGAAGCCTCTCAGATCGAGACCAGGGTGTCCGTTCTGAATCGGCGAAAGCCTTGGGTGAACTGGGGAGTTCAGAGGGGATTCCCCCCCTTCTCGGGGTTTATCAGACTGGAGACCGTCTCCTCCAATTCTCCATCCTTCAAGCTCTGGGAAAGATTGAGGAAGAGAGGTCCATACCCCTTCTTGTCCGGATATTAAAAGAAGAAGATGAGAACCTTAGAATTGAAAGTTCAAATTCTCTCCGTCTCCTCTCTGCTTCCCCTAATATCGCGAAGGCTCTTCCAGTGAGTGACCTTCTTTCCTTTCTTCAAGACAAGAGTCCAAAGGTACGCCGATCCATCGCCCGCACCCTGGGGAATATCGGTGACCCTTCTGCTATTCCAGGCTTGCTTCAGCTCCTCAATGACGAAAATGAGGGTGTCCAACTGGCAGTCATTGCAGCTTTAGGGAATCTGAAGGATCGGAGGGGAACGAGACCGATCGTAAGACTATTGAGGGATCCAAAGGAGGCAATCCGTTTAGGAGCGGCCTGGGCACTGGGTGAGCTTGAGAACCGAAAAGCTCTGGAGCCTTTACGGCTTTGCCTCAAAGATCGAAGCGATAGTGTTCGTGAAAATGCCGCCCTCGCCATCAAAAAGATTCTTACAGCCGATGAAGATTGCAACCACAAGATTTCTCCTACTCTTGGGTAAGGCAGTTAGGTAACGGAGATCCCTGGCCTGACGCCCCGAGCCCGATTCTCCCTTTGCCCTACCCCCGGGCGGGCCTGCCTACCGGTCAGGCAGGCAGGACAGACTTCGATTCACGAGATTATCACTGAGAAGAAAAACTGCCTGAAACGAAGTTGTTTGATTCAATTTACCAATTGCCATTTAACCATTTAACTGTTTTTTAGTGCGTTTTAGAAAATATTTTATCACCGGTCTCATTGCCATCGCCCCCATTGGGCTCTCTCTTCTCTTTATCCGATTTCTGATCGTCAGGATCGGGAATATCCTGGGTCAGATCTTTCAGAGGATCCCGATCTTATCCACGCTTCCTTCCTTAGTGATCTCTCTTCTTGGTTTTATCGCCATTCTCTTCCTTATCTACTTCATCGGACTCCTTACCTCCAGTTTTCTGGGCAGGTTCTTTATAGGCTTCTGGGAAGGTGTTCTCCTTCGTTTCCCCGTGATCAGGAGCGTCTACGTCACTTTTCGAGAAGTATTCAGTAAACTTCTGGGGACGGAGATAGTTGGAAAACCTGTCTTCGTCCCTTATCCTCGCGAAGGTGTTAAGACCCTTGTATTTTTAACCAGTGATGAGATATGGACGATCACCAGCAAGGAAGGGAAGGAGAAAAAAGGAATTTCTGTCTTCCTCCCCACCAATCCCAATCCAACAACAGGATTGTACGTCATCGTGCCTGAGGACGAGATCACTGACCCACATCTCTCCAAGGAGTGGGGCTTGAAGATGGCCGCCTCCAGCGGGATTATTTATCCAGACTTGAAACCATAAGCCTGTCCTGGCGACTGGCCAGGGATTACACGAGGTGAGCACAGAACATATTTAATCTTTTTTCAATTTAACCAATACCCAATTACCATTTAACCGATTTTTAAAATGCGTTTTAGAAAATATTTTCTCACCGGTTTGATTGCCATCGCACCCATAGGAGCCTCTCTTTTTGTCGCCTGGTTCCTCATCGTTAGAGTTGGGAATATCCTCGGTCAGATTTTCCAAAAAATTCCAACCTTTCCCACTCTTCCTTCCTTTGTCACCTCTTTTTTGGGATTTATCGCCATCCTCCTCCTCATCTACTTCATCGGCCTCATCACCTCAAATTTTTTCGGGAGGTGGATCTTGAGCCGTGGAGAATGGGTTTTTACCCGACTTCCCTTAGTCAAGACGATCTATACCTCTGCCAAGGAACTGGCGAAAAACCTCTTTGGAGAACGAACTGCCTTTCGGAAGGCGGTCTTCATTCAGTTTCCAAGAAAAGGATTTTACACCCTTGCCTTTATAACGGGGGAACCCAAGTGGTCCCTGACAGGGGAGAGAGAAAAGAAAGGGATCAATATCTTTGTCCCCACCTGTCCCAACCCCACCTCTGGATACTTTATTATCGTCCCGGAAGATGAGGTGATTCATACCGAACTCTCAGTCGAAACGGCTCTCAAAATCATCATCTCAGGAGGTATGGTTGTTCCGGAGAAGAGGGTGATTCGTACAACGGATTCATTTTAAAATTAGCAATTTAAAATGCTAAATTTGCAATGAAATTTTTTAGTTGGCTGTTCAAGCGCTCCATCCGCTCCGAAGAAGAACTGCGGGAGATGATCGCCCATAGTGAGGATGTGGGAATCATCACCGAGGCAGAGGAGGAGATGATTGAATCCATCTTCGAACTGGAAGATACCCAGGTGAAGGAGGTAATGGTCCCCCGAGTGGATATGGTCTCCGTGGATGCGAGGACTCCAATGGAGGAGGTGATTCGTCTCCACTTGGAGAAAGGTTATTCGAGAATTCCGGTGGTGGATGGGACCAAAGACGAACCGGTAGGGATCCTCTACGTGAATGAACTCCTCCGATTCTGGGGTTCTCAAGAGAACCTCAAAGCCATAGAATTGATCCACCTCCCCTACTATATCCCTCAATCCAAAAGGGTCTTAGAGACCCTCCAGGAATTTCAGGAGAAGAATATCTCCATCGCCCTCGTGGTGGATGAGTACGGAGGGGTCTGTGGGCTTGTTACGATGGAAGACCTCATTGAAGAGATTGTAGGGGAACTCCGGGATGAATTGGACAAGGAGGAGATTCCCTATCAGAAGATGAAAGATGGATCTTACATTATGAATGCCCGGGTGGGGCTGGAGGATCTGAACGAACTTCTGGGGACGGCGTTCCAGAGTGAAGAGGTTCACACACTGGGAGGCCTCATCTTGAACCGCCTCGAGCGGATTCCCACCAAAGGAGAGATCTTTGATATCGACGGCTTAAAGATCCAGAT
>JADFOU010000272.1 GCA_022562655.1 candidate division TA06 bacterium | reverse complement strand
TAAGATAAAAAGATAAGATGGGTATATACTCTCCGATTCCATAAACTCTTTATGTAAGGAGTACATTGTTTTTTGGGCGGTGATCTTCAGGGTAAGGGAAGAAACCTGTAGGTTAGTCGAATTACCGAGTGTTCCTGTGAGAACCAATCCTTCGGACTTCCAATCAGCGGAGTCTAATGATATAGAAAATCCGTTGTCAAGAAACTGAATGACTCCAACATCGGTTAAGATGGCATTTGTAGGTTTAGGAATGTCCATTGCGAATTGCCAAGCCAGTTGTCGAAACTCTGACTTGGTTGGTACTTCCTCAATGGCTCTTTTAAATTGAAAATAGTTGACCGCGATACCAATCGATACCACTACAATAACTACAATAACTAAAAGAGTATTTTTCATTTACCCTTCCTTTTCTCTTATTGGTTTCTCCAAAGTAGTTACCAAATGAGATGAATATTAATTATTGGAAATTTGCCATAAAAAGGGGACTGATTTGTTTTCTTCTGCCTGATTCAAATGGCTCTTTGTGGCAATATGAGACCTGACCCCCACATCTGTCCTATTAATGCATTGTGAGAATCATATAGAGACATCCTCTCTTGTCAATAGAGGGAGAGGTGAAAAAATATGGGATGTGTCCCTCTTAATAAGGAGGACCAAATGAAAAATAAATGTCTCTATTTACGTGCTTTGTGTCTTTGTGGTGACAGTCCCGCTCAGGCGGATTCCGGTGCAGAAACGCTAATGTTTATAGCTCTCGGCCCCTTATCTCCTTTCTCAACTTCAAATTCTACCTTATCCCCTTCATTCAAGGAATCGAAGTCTCCTTTCACCAGTCCTGACTGGTGAAAGAATATCTCTCTGCCATCCTCAGCGTTGATGAATCCAAACCCCCGGTGTCTGATCAAGGTTTTTATGGTTCCCTTAGTCATTTAACCCCTCTGTATTGAATTGGTTATTGGTCAATGGTTAATTTAACCATTGACTATTTAACTATTTAACCAAATAAAGGGGGGTTTGTCAATAAAAAAGTGATGACTTCAGATTTTAGACCATGGACTCTGGACTATCGATATTGAGATACAAAAAGTCACCGGAATGATATAAAAAATCCCCCTTGAGAAAATCAAGGGGGATTTGTCAATTTGTCCAGCCTTCTATCTCAGAAAAACCATTTTCCTCGTCAGAGTGGCGTTGTCTGTGGAGAGGCGGTAGAAGTAGATTCCGCTACTTTGATCCTTTCCCTCCCACTGAATACCATAGACTCCTGACTCTTGCTGTTCATTCACCAGAGTCTCAACAAGCCTTCCTGAAAGATCGTAGATCATGAGGGAGATATGACTCGTAGTGGGAATCTGATAGTGGATTATTGTTTTCAAGCGGAATGGATTGGGTAGATTTTGAAGTAATTTTGCATTCTGCATTATTGATTCTGCATTATCAGTCTCCTCCACGCCAACACCCGCGGAACAGAACCAATCCAGAACTCTTTCCATCACCGTGTCCCGAGAAGCAAATGGGCCGGCGCCGTGGATCGCTTCGAAGGGGAAGGCGAAATAGACGACGCGAAAGATACCGGAGTCATACTTGAGGGCGGCTGTGCCGAGGGCGTTCGTATACGTGAAGAGAGAATCAGCACCGGGAAGAGTTGAGATCATATCCTCAGAACTGGCATTCCCTGCACCATTCCCCCCTTGAATGACGAGATTGAGTCCGTCTGAGATCTCATCACCGACAACACCCGAGAGGATATTGTCGTCCGCATTTCCCAGGAGGAAGGTGGCTTTCAGGTAATTGGCATAAAAGGGATTCGACCCGATGTCCTCACCAATGTTCTGACCCGAGATGAAGAGGTTCCCTCCTCCATCCAGGAAGGCAGCCAAATCCAGTTCATCCTGAGGGATGAGGGTTGTAGTGGCGTCATCCCCGGTCAACCAGATGACACAGGAGTAACGGGCGAGTTCAGTTCCTGGGATTCCGGATAAGGTGCTATTCCAAAGGTCGTAGAGAACTTGGAGGCTATCCAGAGGACTGGTATAAAAATTCTCATAGGACGATCCTTCGTCATCGTCCACCACGAGGATCTCAGGACGTCCTACGCGGATGATAAAGGAGTCTATGCCAGAAAAACCATTGGGATCTGCTGTGAATTCTACGACGAGGGTCGCCCAATGGGGAAAAATCCCCGGGTTGACTGAAAATGTGAAAGGATCTCCGCTGTTGTCACCCGTAGAGTCTGCTGGAATGTCGGGAAACGTAGCTACCGAGTCAACCATGGTTAGGGTCGTATCGGGTGAGGAGAGGATTGCCTGAACGTTTGTGGCATCCAGAAATAGAGGATGGTTTTCCAGTGTGACCACGATCTCAATTGTCTCATTGGGATCCGGACGACCATCCCCATTGCCTGTGGAGTCGATGAGGATGTAGTTTGTCAACTTGAGTAAGGGGGAATTGGGAGGCTGTACGCCGTTAATCGCTGCGCAGCAATCGATCCGACCTGCACCATAGTCGTTGTCCTTGCCAGGGGTGCCCAAATCTACGGAGGTCATCTCAATGATGGAGTCTAACTCAGCAGGAGAGAGACCCGGATTCTTGGAGAGCATTAGGGCGATGAGACCCGCCACATGAGGTGTTGCCATTGAGGTTCCAGACCAGCAAGGGACATAACCATTATTGGTTGAATGCCGGAGGGAGGTGACGCAGACACCAGGGGCGGATACATCGGGATCGATAAGTCCCATGTCAGCAGGCCATGGATAGTCATACCAGGGATCCACATTCTCCCAAGTTACGGGACCTCGACTGGAGAAACCGGCAATGAAGTCGCCCGAATTGGTTGCTCCTACTGTAATTACTCCACTCAACCCTCCGAGGAGGGTTTGATCCGGATGGAGCCAAGGGGGTGGTACGCTGCCCGGAGAGGTGATCGTATTGGTTCCAGAACCGGCGTTCCCGGCAGCTATTGATGAAAGAACACCCACCAGAAGGGCATTGTTATAGGTATTTCTTGAAGAAGCACTAACGGAACCAACTCCACCCCCTAAAGAGATTGTAAGGACATGGGCGCCGTTTTCCAGAGCATACTGAACGCCATTCAGTATCGCAATTCCAGAACAACCTCCCCCGGAAGTACACACTTTGAGAGCCATAATCTGGGCATCTGGAGCAACCCCCACACTATCTCCTGCCGTACCATCTCCTGCGACGGTCCCGGCGGTATGGGTGCCATGTCCATGATCATCTATGGGATCGCCATCGTTGTTGACGAAGTCATACCCATAGATGTCATCGACAAATCCGTTCAGATCATCATCGATTCCGGGCGTTCCGAAAAATTCAGCATCATTTCTCCAGAAA
>JADFOU010000271.1 GCA_022562655.1 candidate division TA06 bacterium | reverse complement strand
GTATGAACTCGAGCCCCCTCAAGGGAATAAGGGGCTAGAGGAGTAAAGACAGAGAGGATCTTCAAATCAGAGTCCGTAAAAGACCAGGGACGACTCAAACCGATCACCCCAAAGACCAGGGGGGGATTTCCCAGGGGGGCACAGGCGAGGCGTACATTATCCCTTGAAATAATACAGGGTTTCCCTTGAGATACGACTTTTCCGAGATCCTTTTTGTCTTTGAGGTCGAAAGAGGAGTCCTTCAAAAAATAGTCATCGAATCCTATCGTCTCCTTGACGATAAGACGATTGGATTTTTTATCGACAAGGAACGCCACCCCTTTATTCGCCTGCAAGAGATCCATGGAGAGGGTTAGGCATTTGGAGAGAAGTTGCTCTGATTTCAGAGGAGGCTCCATGGGGGATCCGCCTCTCTTTTCTTCTTTCCCTTTCTTCTTGTCCTCTTTTTTGACGAGTTTCTCTTTGTCATCCTGCAATTCTTGGAGAAGCCTCTCTTTTTCCATTTGGAGTTTGTTTTTTTCTATGGCGAGACGGACGACATTAAGAACCTCCGTGATCGTATAGGGCTCTTTCAGGTAGTCAAAAATGCCCAGATGGATGGCTTCCAGGACTTTATTGAGAATAGGCTTCTTGGAGAGGAGGATAATGGGGACTTCACCGTCAAGCTCCCGGATCTCCTTGAGCAGCGAAAGCCCTTCCTTATCAGGAATTCCAGTCTCCTGAAGGAGGATGCAGTCCTGGGGGTTCTCTCTGAGCATATTCAGCCCATCCTGTCCTCTTTGGACTACTCCTATGGTCCAATCTGGTGAGGATTCGGAGAAGGCCAGCGCCAGGGAGCGGGCTCTCAGATCATCTCCATCGCAGATAAGGATTTTCTCTTGATTTTTCATCTTCTCCCTACTTCTCCTTGCAGATAGGCCTGATTTTTTTGAATCACGACCTCTGTCTGAATGGTTTTCTTCTTGGACCCTTCGACTCCGGTTGAAGTGATCACATAGATCGGAAGGGATCCCGCATCGGGATTCAAGCTTCGGGCTTCTGGCTGTGAGGGATCATAATAGAAGATCTCTTTTGACACTCCATCACCATCCAATAGATAATGGATGATCAGAGGGTCGTTGGAAGAGCAGTAAGGGAGAAAGTTCTCCTGTCTTTGGACGGTACGAATGCACAGGGTGTCTCCACGACTCTCCGGCGAAGGAGCAGGATAGATCTCCACCTGCCAGTCGGGATTGGGTGGGTTGTGGGGGTCCTGGATCTCTCCAGTAGCCAGGCGGGCCATCGCCTCATGAATCCCTGCCATTGCGGTGTAGAAGGATTGTGCCTCTTTGATCTCATCCCTGGATTCTTCCAATTCGGCAACACTCACCAGTTTGAACGGCGCTCCCACCAGAATGACGGTGAGAAAAACCGAACCGATTACCTTTCTGAATAAACTTTTCCTGACCATTCCCAAACCTCCCTTTGGTTCATTTTATTTCACCTGTTTTCTTCCTCACAGATTCTTTACGCAAAAAACGTGCCAAAGAAGTGATCCACCCATACTATAGAGAGAAAGGCGTGTTATTTAAAAAGTCGTCTCCTTTTTCTATTCATTTGTGTAGCATTTAGGTACAATCGTCTCTCATGTATGCAGTGAAACATTCTGTTTCGGGTTCTCCCAAAAGTCACCCGAGACGAAAAAGTAATTTTTCTTATTGACAATCCTGACCCTTTTTGCTAAAATTCATCCGTCATAGAAGAGGGGAGAAGAAGCGCAACCCTCAATTTCGATTCCGATTCTCTCTTTGTGGCTCGGGGTTATCGGTTTTGCTTGCAGGCTTGGCTGAAAGCCCCTTTACTATCTTACAAAAAAAACGGTGGCAGAGTCCCTGTCACCGTTTTCTTTTCCGAACTCAAATATTCGTTTTAACCCCTTGAACCTCCCTTTATTGACTCCATTCACTCGTCATAAACTTCCTGCCAGGAGACGATGACGGGCTTCGGGGTGGGAAGAATCCCCTCTAAGTTTTGGAGGGCTGTGTCGTATACGACGATGACATCCCCTGACACCTCCCCATCTGCCCCTATATAGACCGAACCAAAGACATTGAGTTGTCCATCAATCTCAATATTTCCTTCACTGGTATACAAAAGCCCCTGGATATACTGGTTTCCTTGGATGTCGATGTTCCCTCTACAGATATACGCCACAAGGTTGTCAGTGCTCGTGTTTCCCGGGTTCCCATCCAACTCCAAGGTGTAATCGGTCACAATGGAGGCATTCCCTGCGGTACTTCCGGTGATCTTCACATGACCGGCAAGGTAGTAAGTCCCCTCAGGGATATCCTCGTTACTCTTCCATGTAAATTTGGGTCCTTTATTCGTGCTTTTGTACTCCCAGCCCGGATGCTCATAATAGTTGAATTCAGTAATCACGTGAATGGTGGAGTCCTTTTCAGCCTTCTTCTCCCAGAAGGCCTGATCGGTGGGGATGATGACATCGGGTTGGGGAGCTACCAAATGTTTCGCATCGTTTCGAATGTAGTAATCATTTTTGTTATGGGATGGGAAGAAAAAGGTATCCTCCTCGTCTTCTCTGAAGATGTACCCTGCTGCAGTCACCGTTCCGTTGAAATGGGGAGTGGGTCCCCCATTATACTTCCCCAGTGTGATATTCCCGTTTGCATGGATGTCTCCAGCGGAATGGAGACCCAGTAGAGGGGGAATGAGACTGTCATCATCAACTCCGTCGGGATAAGGATCGCTGTACTCGATAGCCTCGAGACATTTTGAACAATTACCTTCCCATTCCCATTCGTCAGAATCGAGAACCCCGTTATTGTTCATGTCAAACCAGGGCTTTTTGTTTGGATCCAACTTCACGATGAGGGTATCCGAGTGGCCGCTGAAGGTGATGGGATTGCCTGAAAATTCGACGTCCCCTCCAAATTGCCAGCCAAAGAGGAAGTGGAGGGATTCCTCACCCTGGGGGGACGCTACGACCTCGACCTTCCTGTGGGTCGATCGCGATCCATACCCCGATGAGGTGATCCGGTAATACTTGTCTTCCTCTGCAATCTTTCCGGTTGTTGAATCAAAGAGGGGGAGCATTTTTTCCACCACATAGGAGATCTCGACTTCGCTTCCATAACCGGGTGTCTCCAGGGGGTGGACCCAGTTCCTCCAGATGGAGTCCGCTTCTGATTCATTCAGATCAGGCTCCGGCGGAAGGATCTCCTCGGCATTCATCTGACCCAGGGCAAAGTGGACCCCGGCCTCTGCGGAGGAGAGGGCTTCGGCTGAATACTTGAGATCCGATCCCATTTGGGTGTTCCGGACGCCAATAAAAATGAACCCGCTGGCTAAGAGGGCAAAGATAACGATGGAGAAGAGGGAGA
>JADFOU010000270.1 GCA_022562655.1 candidate division TA06 bacterium | reverse complement strand
AGACGATCTGCCATCTCTTTCTGGAACCTTCTACTCGGACCCAGGCATCCTTCGACATTGCCGCCCAAAGGCTCTCCGCTGATTATATTGAAGGGAAAATTTTTACCTTCAGCGTATCTGCTAGTTCCTCCTCCATCCTGAAAGGGGAGACTCTCCTCGATACAGCGAAGAACTTAGAGGCGATGCGGATGGATTTCGTAGTCATCCGGCATTCCGCTTCAGGTGCCCCCCACTTCCTTGCTCGCCGCCTCAAAGCCTCCGTCATCAATGCCGGAGATGGGTGTCACGAACACCCCACCCAGGGTCTATTAGATCTTCTCACCTTGCGGGATAAATTCGGCAAATTAAAAGGGCTCAAAGTTCTCCTTGTTGGAGATATCGAACACTCCAGGGTCGCCCGATCCGACATCTGGGGTCTTAATAAGATGGGTGCCCAGGTATCCATCTGTGGCCCACCCACCCTCATCCCGCGGGAGATTGAACAACTAGGCGTTCGGGTTGTTGAGGACTTGGATGAGGCGATACCGGAGGCGGATGCGATCAATATCCTTCGGATCCAGCAGGAGCGTCTAAAGACGGGACGATTTCCCTCCCTCCGAGAATATACCAAACTCTATGGAATTGACAAGAATCGACTCTCAAAGGCGAAAAAGGATGTTGTCATTATGCACCCTGGACCCATCAATCGAGGGGTGGAGCTCGACCCAGAGGTGGCCGATGGTCCCTGGTCCGTTATCTTGGATCAGGTGACCAATGGGGTTGCCGTCCGTATGGCCGTCCTCTATCTCCTAAGCGGTGGAGAGGTTGAGGAGTAAGAGAGTGAATAAGAAGCATGAAGATCGCCTCCTGATCCAAGGTGGCAAGATCATTGATCCTGCCTCTGGACGGGACGAGGTTGCTGACCTCTTTATCCAGGACGGTCAGATCAAAGAGATCGGCTCCGATCTGTCATCCAGTATCCATCAGCCAGCATCCAGCATCCAGGCTCATGGAAAATGGGTGGTACCCGGTCTCGTTGATATGCATGTCCACCTGAGAGAACCAGGAAGGGAGGATGAGGAGACGATTGAGAGCGGGGGAAAGGCAGCGGTGGCAGGAGGATTTACCACCCTCTGCTGTATGGCAAACACCGATCCCCCCATTGACGATAAGTTGACTGTCCGATTCGTCTTAGGGCAAGCTGAGGATGCAGGATGGGCAAGAGTTTTTCCAGTTGGGGCTATCACGAGGGGTCTTGAGGGAAGGGAACTCGCCGAGATCGGAGACCTTATCTCAGCCGGATGTATCGCAATCTCGGATGACGGTCATCCTGTGATGAATGCAGAGGTGATGCGGAGAGCATTGGAATACACGAAACCATTTGGCATCCCCATCATCTCTCATGCAGAGGACCTCCACCTCGCCAAAGGCGGTTCAATGAACGAGGGGCTCGTCTCCACAACCTTAGGAATGAGAGGGATTCCTGCGATTGCCGAAGAGGTGATGGTCGCCAGAGACATCTCCTTAGCCGAGTACACGGGAGGAAGACTCCACATCGCCCACCTCTCCACCGCCGGATCTGTTCAGCTTGTAAAGGAAGCGAAGAAGCGAGGGGCTTCCGTCACAGCTGAGGTTACCCCCCATCATCTCCTCCTCACGGATGAGAAGGTGAAGACCTTCGAGACCCAATTCAAGATGAATCCCCCTCTCCGATCCGAGAAGGATGTGGAGGCTCTAAGAGAAGGTCTTGCCGATGGGACCATAGATTCCATCGTCTCCGATCATGCCCCTCACGCCCTCTTTGAAAAAGAGGTGGAATTTGAGGCAGCCCCCTTTGGCATCGTTGGGTTAGAGACCACCCTCGGCCTTGTGCTGACAGAACTGGTAGAGAAAGAAGTCCTTTCCCTTTCAGAAGCAATCGCCAAACTCTCCTGCAACCCTGCAAAGATCTTGGGGTTGGAAGGAGGGGAGTTAAAGGTGGGTGGGCCAGGAGATATTACGATTATTGATCCCGAGAAGGAATGGACTGTGGATCCGTCTCGGTTCTACTCAAAATCCCAGAATACTCCATTTGGTGGGTGGAAGTTGAAAGGAGGAGTGTTTGCGACGATTGTGGGGGGGAGGGTGTTGTATCAAGACGGTAAGTTTATTTCGTAGGGTTATTCAGATGAGAATGTAGGGGCGGACCCAAGTGTCCGCCCTTTTTCTATATAACCAAAAAATATTAAGAATTCCTCAGTTTCATGAGTTCATCATAGAACAAATCAATCTCTTCCTCCGTTGTATAAAAATGCGGTGAGATGCGGATTCCGCATTTAGGGCGGTAATCCACTATGATTTTTCGTTTAATCAGTTCCTGCTCCACTTGGTCTGCCCCGGGAAAGTCAATGCATACCATTCCCGCACGCTGATCCGGGTCCCGGGGAGTATTGACTTGGAACCCGTTGGAAACTGCGAGATTGATGAGTTTCTCCGTCAGCTGGAGAGATTTCTGGCGGATGGCATCAACGCCGATCTCCGCGATGATCTCCGTCCCCGCTCGGGCCGCATAGAGAGCCGGGATGCCTAAAGTTCCCGTTGCGAACCGCATGGCATTCGATGCGAATTCCATGTTCAAGTCAAAATTGAAGGGGTTTGCTTGGCTGAGCCATCCGGTGACACGCGGCTCCACTTTCGGAATCAGATCCTCTTTCACATACATCCAAGCTGCACCGGCACCTCCACACAGCCACTTGTGGGACCCCCCTGTTGCGAAGTCCGCATCCCAGTCCAGTACGCTGAAGGGAACACAACCGGTCGTTTGATAGGCGTCGACAAATGAATAGGCACCTTTTTCGTGTGCCATTTTTGTAATGGCCTTGACGTCTTGCATAAAACCCGAACGGAAAATCCCGTGGTCAATGACGACCGCCAGCGTCTCCTCATCAATCGCTTCCTCCCACGCTTCCAGAGGGATCGTGATCCCGTCGGGACTTCGGATCATGTGGATTTTCATTCCAATGGACTCGTGCATCTTCCAGTTGTAGTAAACACTGGGAAAATTTAAGTCGGTCGTAACTACCTTTGAGCGCTTCCCCGGCTGGAAGATGGAACTGATGGCAATTGCGGTCAACGTAGAGACATTTTGATGCATGATTATGGTTTCCTCGGGGGCGTCAATCAGTGACCCGATGAGGTTCCCGTGCTCCAACACGTACGGTAGCCATTTATCCCAGGCAGTCACACCTTCTTTATTCCATTCCTCCAGATAGCGGTTCAGGTATACCGCCGCTTTTTTCGGCATAGCCCCCATGGAATGGGTCACAAGGTATGTCGTCTCCGAAAGAATCGGAAACTCCTTACGCCATTTGAGGAGAATGTCTTCTGCAGTTGCGACTGGCATTTTAGATTCCTCTGTCAACAATTACAATATACTCGTTCAACATTGTTTT
>JADFOU010000269.1 GCA_022562655.1 candidate division TA06 bacterium | reverse complement strand
TTTCCGTTTACCTCAATTCCATCCTTTGATATGGTGACTCGGGAAAGATATTTCGAAGCTATCTTTACAAAAAGAGCTGCGGGTCTGGCATGGAGACCCAATTGATTCCTAATCACTACCTTCCTCTCAATCATTTTCTTAAAAACAATGCATAATGCTCAAAGCATTTTGAATGGATAAAGAAGGTTATTGAATTGGGAATTTTGCATTAAAAACCGCAGTGCAATGGTATACCATAGGAGGTGCTTTGTCAATAGTGATTCCTTTTCATAGTAACGGTCATCAGGATGTCTACACGGCGGTGGATACAGCGCAAATTCGGGATGTAGAGGTTTTCTCCATCCTCTCTCCAAACGATACGGTCTCTTGTGGGCTGATCACCCCTCTTTCTGCGACTGTCTGCAATTCTGGTAATCGGATCGAATCCTTCGATGTGATCGGACTCATTGACTCCTCCGGTTCACCTCTCTTTTGGGATACCGTAAAGGTGATGGGACTTGAGCCCGATTCTTGTGTGATTGTCAATTTTAACGATTGGCTGGTACCCAACGTGGACAGCACCTGCTATACCTTCACTGTATTCACTCAACTTCCCATAGATGAGACCCCCGGGAATGACACCTTGAGTAAGGGTTTCTGTGCCCTTTGTACCGTTGGGATTGAAGAAAGATCCAAATTTGAAACTGGAAGTAAGAAATTCCAGTTGTTTCAGAACTCTCCCAATCCCTTCTCCGCCGCAGGAGAACGACCAACGATCATTGGTTATGCATTGCCTCAATCCACACAGATGACTTTAAAGATCTATGATGTAACAGGGAAAACTGTAAAGACCCTTGTTGAGGGGAAGCAAGATAAGGGGTTCAATCGAGTTCGGTGGGATGGGCGAAATGAAAATGGAAAAAAGGTTCCCACCGGAGTTTACTTTTACAAGTTAAAGGCAGGAGGACTCACAGAAACGAGGAAGATTATTTTATTGCGGTAGATGGAAACGATCAATCCAGTAAATTTTACTTTTTGAAAATAAAGAAGCCGAGGCGATCAGGTCTCGGCTTCTGAAGTTTTCAGTGGAATTTTGTTACTGCTTCCCTCTCTTTTTTATAAAAATCAGCCTCTTCGTATTCTCATAATCATCAGCGACAATCCTGTAAAAATAGATCCCACTTGTAACAGGGCGCCCCACTCTATCCTCTCCATCCCAAACCACCTCATATGAGCCTGCTGTTTGATAATCATCCACCAGTCTTTTGATCTCTTGACCCAGTAAGTTATAGATGCTCAAGTGTACATCCCTCGACTCGGAAAGAACATATCGAATGGTCGTCGAGGATTGGAAGGGGTTGGGGGTATTCTGATGCAATTCAAAATGATCAATTAGCATTTCAAAATTATCATTTTTTCCCTCCTCCACTCCAGTGGGTAGGCTGTCAAAAGCCAGAACGGTGAGAACCCCATCGAAATCACTGGCATAGACGTACCCTTTTTGTGTGAAAGCATACGCGCCCCAGTTTCCATCAAAAGTGGGATCGTCATTGGGAAGATAGGTGTCATATCGAGCAACCTCCACAGGGTTTGTGGGATCAGCTATGTCAACGACAACAATACCCGTCGTGTAATGGGAGATATAGGCAAAGCGACCCTGGATATGGGTATTGTGGGCAAGTCCATTTGCCCCTAAATACTCACCCACCATCACAATATTGCTCGTATCACTTATATCCCACATCTTGACAGATTTAAAGGGGGTTTCTTCGGTCGTCATCACATAAGGTCCAATATCGCTTGCCCAGATGTTGTGGACATAACCTGCTGAAGGGATTTGAACCCTTTTGATCAATTGGGGGTTTGTCTTGTTGGAGAGGTCATAAAAGGAGAAGTAGGGTGAACTCCCTTCCGCAGTGAAGACCGTATCATTTCTTGCATATAGATCGTGCAGACCCGGAACAATAACAAAAGTGTCCTGAACGGGATTCTCAGGGTCAGCTAGATTCACGACGCGAAATCTACCCCCGTTTTGAATATAGGCATATCCAGCCGTTGTATCAATGGTTAAATTGTGAGACCTGGGATCTCCCCCTAAATCGACAGACTTGACAAAATGGACACTATCCGGCAAAAACTGCAGGTCGATAATCATCAACCCTTCATTCGTTCCCGTCATCTCTCCAACGGCATAGGCATAGTTTCGATAGGTCTTGATGTCCCTGTGATAGTAACAGTCACCCCCCTGGGGACCCGGAATAACATCGACCACCTGAAGAGAAGAATCCACATTGACTACGGCAATTCCCTCTAAAACCCCCATCAAGGCATATTCCGTTCCGTCCGGTGCGGTCCACCCCCAACAGTCTGATCCACCGACAATGGGAGTCGCCCCACAACCAGCGGAATCGGCCAGAAATTGTGTCCTTCCGATTAGATTGAGGCTATAGGCAGTTGAGGTAGATGGCACCACCGTAAAGGAAAAAGCAAGAAAAATCCCCCAAAAGAGCAATCCAGTATCCTTCCTTCTCATTTTTTTCTCCTTTCTGATTTCAATCCAAATTCTCCTATTTCTTCTCTAGCCTTTCTTTGGCATTTTTTATTATGTCACGTATGGAAGGATGGGTCAAGAAAAAAGATGTTCCCGAAAGTTTTTTATTGACAGATCCAATGTTTTAAATTATTGTCAATTCAAATGGGAGGAAATATGAAAAAAGCATTCCTTTTCATCTTTATTCTCGGATTCTTCGATGTCCAAAATGGTGTAGCCTTTCGAGGGATCACTCCAGATCTCCAGAGGAAGATGGCAATTAGCCCAGATGCAACCTTGATTCCTGTAAATATTATCCTGAAGGAGAAAGCAGATTTTGAAGGCCTCATCCGGGCAACACAAGGAATCCCTAAGAGAATCCGCCGGTCCATCGTCTGGGAGGAGATCCAGCGGGTAGCCAATGAGTCCCAGACATCCCTTCGGGCTTTTCTGGAGGAGAAAGTGGTGGAGGGGAAGGCGGAGGATGTAAGAATTCTCTGGTCTGCGAATGGGATCAATGCCAAGGTAAAGAAGACCGTCATTGAAGAAATTTGGAACCGATTTCCGGAAATCAGAAGCATTGATTGGGATGAGACACGTCCGTTAGAAGAGGTGACGGATTATCGAATTAGCCCTGAAACAAGTTCAGGATCGGAGTTCGGAATTCGGAATTCCGAACTCCGCAACCTGCAATCCACAATGCACATTCCTCCACCCGATACCGCCTGGGGAGTGAAAAAAATCAATGCCCCGCAGGTCTGGGCAATGGGGTATACAGGGACGGGTGTCATTGTAGGAAATATTGATACGGGGACGAACTACAATCATGTAGACTTAGCCGATCACCTCTGGGATGGGGATACAACCTATCCCAATCATGGATGGGATTTCTTATCTAATGA
>JADFOU010000268.1:2688-3433 GCA_022562655.1 candidate division TA06 bacterium | reverse complement strand
GGTTGCTGCCTTCATGGTGCTTTGTTCACCGGGCTGCTTAATGCCAGCCTTGTTGCTCTTTTGGTGCGGCCTGACTGCGTGATCGGCCATAACTATCTCCTCCTTTTTGGTATTCTCACGCCAGCCTTTCGAGCTTTACTCAAAAGAATGGCGGTTCTTTGGGCACTTGCTCTCCTTGACCCAAATTTCCTTTTAGTGCCGGAGAGGACTTTAGGCGGGTTCCTTTTAAGTTCTCTTCCGATCCTTCTTAATGTCTGTCTGTTTCTGCCGTGAGCGGCCATAGATCAGCCGACTCTGGGCGGGATATGGATTCGTCTTAGATGCTTTTTCATTACAGAACTGTTGATGGATTCCTGCTGTTCCTTTGAGACCTTTACCCCAAATCCTCTCGGGATTTTCCTTTTAGATTCTCTGTGGAAACCAGGATTCCCTGTTTGAATAACTTCAGCCATTTATCCTCCGATGAACTTTCTGTCACAGTACGGTTTGTCCTTGACCCTTCTTATTCCTTCTCCAACACCCTGTTCAATCAGTTGTCTCCGTTTTTGAGCAATGAATTCATAGCCTCTGTTCTTTAAGGTCTTTCCTTTTAAAGAGAAAGAAGCATCATCGGTCAGGCCGTTTGTTTTCATGTATTGCCTCCATTGGTTCTTTCCGTTAATTTGAGTTGGAGTGCCGGTTGCATTAGCAACGAAATCATAGCTTGGAGAGCCTTTTGGAATATGATTTGTTGCAACCTCTCCTC
>JADFOU010000268.1:0-2678 GCA_022562655.1 candidate division TA06 bacterium | reverse complement strand
TTGAAGTCTATGAGTTAGACAACCACCTTGACTTTCATAGGTTTTACAGTCATTGCACTCGATCATTGAGGGAATACCCCTCCTTCCAATCCAACACCGGCGGATTCTGCCTGGCCAAGAATGTCAGGGAGTCTTTCCGTTCCAGTTCTTTGAATTTCAGGGACAGCGGCCTGGGCTGGAGAAGTAAGATCCCCCTGTTGCGGAGATGACTTTGGAGCATTTCTTTGCATTGCCTGGGCATGAAGGAGGGTATGTTTATCTAATTCGGTAGTATCTATTCCTTGCGCCGCAGCTTGCTCTCCAGCCTGGCCATGAATTGGAATGTGGATAGAATGCAGTACATTTGGAGAAACAGATTGGGGCATTCCTTTTAGGAGACGTTCATTCTCCTGTTGAGCAACCCTCTTTTCCTCCTCATCGAAGGATTTGACGACATATTCAAGCTCTTTCATGCCTAGTTTCTTCAGAGTCTGCTCAATCAACTTGTCATCAATGAATCTGTCAGGAAATGCGGCTTTGAGCATGTTGACTGCCTTAATCCACATGTTGTTCTCAACCAGTCTGACCTGTTCAGGTTGAGTGGCACCAGCATCAATCCTTATGGAGAGTTCAGACCGGATTAAACGCCTTCTTTCCTCTATTGGAAGATTATGGATTTCAGGCCACATTTCTTCAGAGATTGTCTTGTTCAAAATGTCCGCTATCTTGTCCCTTGGATAAAACTCCCAAACCATTGCAATCTTTCGCCTTCCAATTTCTTTTACGAACTCTTCTACGATATCTGTCTTTCGACCTGTCCTTAGATTTGTCCCACCGGCAACCAGAGAGGCTTCTGTGGCGGTGTCAATTCCAGGAGGGGCTTGGCCTGCAAGGAGGAGTTGGGAGAAGCCGGAGACGATGTTCAAGTCGTTGTCAATCGTCCCGTCCACTTTAAAAACGTCGCCTGGAATGGTGACTGGATTTACCGGCTGGATGTACTTGGAGCCGCCGGGGATTCCGATGATTACCGCCTCCTCGTTGGTTTGCAGTTTCTGAATATCCTGTTCCGGGACAAAATCCGTGTCTACAATGATCATCGGGGCATTCCGTCTCCGTGCTTTCACCATTGAGGTTCTCAGCATTGATTTCTCAATCAGTTGAGGTTTTACAGGAGTGATGTCGTCAATCGGATATGGAGATTGGTCCTCATCAGAGGGGGGAGTGTCATTCCACAGGAGAGGAACCATCGGAAACTCGTCAAAGGCATACGGCCAGTCGGCGTGGAACAGTTCCTTGTGGAAATTCTCCGCAAATACCAGGATCTCCTGGTTTCTCCTGTCCCAGACGTTGAAAAGACGGATCATGGTTAAAGCAGGGTCCGTGCTGTTCCCTCTTCTCTTGTTATTCTCATGCCCGTGCCGGATTGACCCGCCGCCGATGGTCAACTGCCTGGTGGGTTCCACCATCTCCTTGTCCTTGTCAGAGAACCGGGAGTCGGTAAGGAATTCTTCCGGTTCAACGTCCTCAATCGTGATCAAATAAGGCATTTGACGGATTAAATGATAGCCGGGAGCAAGAAGGACCTTCCACGCAGACCACCAACGGATGAACAGCTCTCCCTCCCTCACCTCAGAGAACAACTGGCCCTCAACGGGAACTGTCTCTTCCTTTTCTGGTTTCTGCTCTCCCTGTGTGAGTTGGTTAATGAAGTTCTGGCCCCGTTCCAGGAAACCAGGCTCTTCGACCGGTTCTTGTTTGGGGGGGATTCCGTCTTTGAAGTGAATTCCAACCTCAATCCAGCTGAGACCGTGAGGGACGACATCTCCAATAGCCATTTGGACAGACTCCTTGAGCTTCCTCTCGTCCTTCTCGTACTCTAAAACCTCCTCCATCGTGTTGGCGAACGGAGTACGGTTTGAAGTGCGGGGTTTTACGAACATTTGAGGGTCTCTGGCGTACAGGGTGGGGATGATGGTGTTCTTGTAGGACCAGGCCCAGTGAACCTCAATCCTCTCTTCGTCCGATCCTTGATGTTTGTCAAACCATTGAAGTTTGATGAAGTCTAATGAGTCTCTCCACCGCTTGTGCTGTTCTGCCTGCATGGCAAGGGCTTGAGATATTCTTGTCTTCCAGAGAGATCTTTGTTCCTCGTCTAATGCCATTCAGCCCCCAAAAGAAACAAGACGGTCCAAGCAGAATCTTTTTCTGCTCAGATCGCCTTATTCGTGTCGGTCGATCTAACTAATCTAGTTAATCTTAAAGGACTACATCTTTTTGTAGTCCTGTGGACTGATGCTTTTCTCAGTCCTCATCTTGATTTATGTTGTAAAAAATCGTCTGCCGGGTTATCCCAACAAGGGACGGCTTGATCTGAATCCGTCTTTCGCCTGGAATGTTGTGCGGGCGGACTACAATTTCTACCCGTCCCCCGTTGGGATGAGACAGAACTTCCCTTACCGCTTTAAGAACATGCACCTCCCAGCTATCCACAGGTCTATCACATTCCTATGGTTGATGTCAAGCTCACAGGTTATCTCCACCTTCTTATCAGCCAGATAAAGCGCATTAGAACAAGAAGGTCCAGGTTTACCAGGATAAGAAATAGAGCAAAATCAAAGGGGTAATTCGTGATTAACAGGGCTTTTGCAATGAGGAGAAGGAGACTCATTTGTCGGAGCCGTACCTTCTTACAAAGATCG
>JADFOU010000267.1 GCA_022562655.1 candidate division TA06 bacterium | reverse complement strand
TAACGACTCCACTTCTATTCATCATACCTCTGCCATCACCATCCCTGATAGAAGTTTTGGGAAGAAGTCTGTCGACTTTTGAGGCATCCGCTCCCCCCTCTCTGCCATAGCCCGAACCTGCTCCACCCGCGTGGGGTTGAGGAAGAGGCAGCACTGGGCATCTCCCTGATCCACGGAGCGAACACCCTCATCAGCATCCCGGAGATAGCTTATCTTCCCTCCCCGCTTAACCTCATCTTCGGATATTCCCAGCCCCCCTTCGGAGGATTCAATGAGGAGGGAATGGAGAACAGCCACATCAAGACTCCTCATTACAGACGAGCCCTTGATGAATTGATCGAGAATTGACCGGTCCTTGAGGTTGAGAAGATAATATTTCTTCTCCCCGTAGACACCAAAACTCTGATTTTCTTCCGTCTTCATAAAATCGAACAGTACCTCTTGATTCTTCTGTGGTTCAATCCTGAAAAATTGCTCCGCTTTCTTTAGAAAATCCAAGAGATTGAACCCTTCCACCTGATGGATTAGACGATGGGTAGGGAGGATGACAAGACCCGGGTCTTCCATGGAGACGAGCGTGACCATTCTGAAATTGAATCCTTCTTCTCCTGTGTAATGGGGTGTATTCGTCTTCATTTCCTCTTGATAGGTAAGGGCAGTTTCATATCTGTGGTGACCGTCTGCGATGAGGAGTTGTTTGTCCACAAAAATTTCCACCAATAGAGAAACTTGATTCGGGTTCTGAATCACCCAGACCTTTTCCCTCACCCCATCTTCAGCCACCCAATCGATCTCCGGCGCCCTCTGGGTCTCTTCAGTCAAGATCTGGTTCACCTGTTGACCTGGATCAGAATAGAGCATAAAGATCTGACCCGTATTCACTCGGGCCGTCCGGAGAAGGTTGAGGCGATCCGCCTTGGGTTTCGAAAGTGTCTCCTCATGGGGGCGGACACCGGATCCGAAGGGTTCGAGAATGAGGTGGGCGATGAGACCTTTCCTTGTTAGTGGCACAGGCATCCCTGCTTGTGACGGGGGTGTGAAGGTCTGGTAATAGGCATAGAGAGAAGGGGTCCCCTCCCGAAGGAGTACCCCCTCCTGAAACCACTTCCCGAGGTATTCCCTCGCCCGACTGTATTTGTTATGGTTCTCATCATCCCCGAGTTCTTCCTTTCCCAAGGTGACCCGGATCACATTATACTCATCCCTTTGATAGTATTCCTCCTGCTTTTTCGGGGTGATCTTATCATAGGGCTGGGTCACCACGCGGCTTAAATCCCTGATCTTCTCAGGATTGTACCGGATTCCACGAAAAGGTCTGATCTTCGCCATGACTTCAGTAGGTTGGAAATTGTATGTGGTAGGTTGGGTCTCCCCTATCGACTACCTACTCTATGCTATATACGGTTTTTAAAAAATTCCAAAACCTTCTTCGCCACCTCAATCCCTGCCCGATATTGACCTTCTTCCGTTGCCGCCCCGATATGAGGGGTCCCGATCACACTCTCTAACGAGAGGAGTTTATTCCCTTTGGGGGGCTCTTTCTCAAATACATCCAAAGCGGCTCCAGCAACCTTCCCGGATTGGAGGGCTTCGTATAGAGCCTCCTCATCCACCACTCCACCCCGGGCACAGTTGACAACAAAAACCCCTTCCTTCATCTGTTGAAACTCCTCTCTGGAGAGGATATGATGAGTCTCAGGGGTTAAGGGAAGATGAAGGGAGATCACATCTGACCTTCTCAAGACCTCCTTTAAGGGGAGAAACTCTATTTCGGAGTCCTTCTTTATCTTCTTCGGTTTTGGATATGCCAGGATCTTCATTTCCAAAGCCAGTGCCCTCTTCGCAACCTCCCTTCCGATCCTTCCAACTCCAATAATCCCGAGGGACTTTCCAGCCACCTCCCTCCCCATCAATCTCTTTTTCTCCCACTTCCCTTCCTTTAAGGAGGCTGTCCCATAAGGGATGGCTCGGAAAAGGGCTAAGAGGTGTCCAAGTGTCAATTCCGCTACAGAGATAGAGGTCGCCTCCGGAGTATTGAGGACCCGAATCTTTCTCTTCTTTGCAGCCTCCTGGTCAATATTATCCAGCCCCACTCCCGCCCTTGCGATCACCTTTAATTTCTTCCCTGCTTGGATTACCTCTTTCGTCACTTTCGTTGCCCCTCTAACAATCATCCCATCATAAAGAGGGACACATTGAAGAAGCTCTTCCGGCTTCAACTCCAGCCGTTCCTCCACCTCAAGACCACCCTTTCGGAGGATCTCCACCCCTTCTTTCGCTATTGGATCAGAGACCAGAATCTTCGCCATTTCTCCTCCCTCCCATGAATGCTTGGAAAAAGTTTATCCTATCTTTCCCCCATACGTCAACAATTTTTTAAAAGAATCCTAAAAGGGGCGATGCTAAAATCGACCACTTTCACGAATTCGTCTTTCAGTTCATCCAGTCCATTTCAAAGAAACCATTCCTTTAGTAGAAATAGACCGTAAAGGAGTAAGACCGTCCAGAATGTAGATCGTTCGCTCCGAATTGCCTTTCCCCAATCCAAGGTAGGGTTCTGTTCTCCCTGATCGGTAGCCGTCTGATTCAGGCGACCTTTCTGCCGCAACCTAAAGGTTGCGGCACCCAAGGAATCAAGCCTCGGTAAAAAGCGAGGTACAGCCCTGCAATATACCTCGTAACTCTCCCCGAAGTTCTCCCTTAAAAACTTCTCCTCCATCAGGACAATAGGAACATATTGAAGTGTGAAGAGGAGTATGAAGATGAGTATCGCCCAGAACTGAAATCCTGTGCTAAAATCTCCTGTGGCAATAAGGACAAATCCAAGGGAAAGGAAGAAATTCCCAAGATAGAGTGGATTCCGTACGAATGTATAGGGTCCCCCGATTACCAACTCCTCTCCCCCTACCTCTCTCCCCCTTGACCCTTCTCCTACATACCCTACACTGTTGAGCCGCATAAACAGTCCTGTCAAGATGAACAAGGTACCCGCCAACAAAGAAAAAAAGGAGATATGGGAAATGAGGAGGAGGAGAATCACGAAGGGAATGGGTGTGATGGAGCGGTATCGAAAGCCGTATTTCAGGATTGAGCGAAACATACCTCGACGGGTCTATGCCGGGCTCATGAATATCGCTTCTGTTCTGGTAGGAAACTCAAGCTCCGGGCTGCTGGAGGCCCCCTCCTTTAAGCTGCCATCCGTTAATATCGGTAATCGGCAGCGGGACCGATTCCGAGGCAACAACGTCATCGATGTCGGCTACAAGCGTGACGAGGTTCTGGCAGGAATCAAGAAGGCCGTCGATCCCGGTTTCAGGGACGGTTTGGCCGGGTTGACCAACCCCTACGGCGATGGTCACGCATCGGAGAAAATCGTGGAGCGCTTGAAGCAGGTGGAGATCAGTGACGGCCTTCTCAGGACGCGTTTTCACGAATCAGGTTGATGAGTGAACA
>JADFOU010000266.1 GCA_022562655.1 candidate division TA06 bacterium | reverse complement strand
TTCCTTAGGACTGTTTTCTACATAAAAGGTGACTGAACCACACTGAAGTTGGGTTTCCTTATCTGTCTTCTCTTTGACTTCCATTCCCATTACATCTGTGTAAAATTCAATCGCCTTTTCATAATCTTTCACTTGAAAAGCGATGTGGTGAAGGAATTTAAACAACACCAGAAACTCTCCTTTCTCTAATTTCCAAATTCCATTTCCTTCGGATTCTTCGAATATCTAATTTCTATTTTCTAATAACCAATTTCTATTGTCAAATCTTCAACATTGCTATCGTAAAAGAAAGATCGTCAACATTGCAGCAACACCTAAAACAATGTAGAGGGCATAGTTCTGGACAAGTCCTGTCTGGAACCGTCTCACTCTTCTACCGAACCCCGCAATCCCGTCTCCTACATCATTCACGAAGCCATCTACAAAGTGATCATCAAAGAGCTTGGAGAGAAAACTGGTAAAGACGGTAAGTTGACTGACCCCGTTGACGATTCCATCAATGATCACCTGATCGAATCGACGGAAAAAATTGGCGAGACGAATGCCGGGCCTCACAAGGGTGCGGCTGTAGAATTCATCCACAAAGTATTTGTTTAAGAGGATTTTATAGGGAACAGCAAGACTCTTGGCAAGGCGACCCGGAAGTTGAGGATTTTTAATATAGAAGAGGTAGGCGATCCCAATGCCAGCGGCGCCCAACAAGACAGAGATGAACATCATAATATATTCCAAGCCCAATCCTCCGCCAAGAGAAGCCAGTGAATGGGTCTCACCGTGTTCCCCAAAGACGGGTGACAAGAAACTGTGAAAAGCACCCCGCCCCGGAGGAATGCCCACAAAGCCCCCGATGATAGAGAGAAAGGCCAAAATCATCAAGGGATAGGTCATCACAGATGGGGATTCGTGGATGTGATGGGCCACCTCAGGGACGACGCGGGACTTTCCGTAAAAGACCTGGAAGACCAATCGGAACATATAGAAGGCGGTCATCAAAACAGTAAGGGCGCCCAGAGCCCAGACAAGAGTGTTGCCACTGTGAAAGGCGGACCAGAGAATCTCATCTTTGGACCAGAATCCGGCAAGGGGAGGAATTCCGGCGATGGCAATGGCGGCAATGACAAAGGTGATGGCAGTCTTGGGAATGTGACGGGCGAGACCCCCCATTTTCCGGATGTCCAATTCACCACTCAGGGCGTGCATCACACTTCCGGCTCCTAAAAAGAGGAGGGCCTTGAAGAAGGCGTGGGTCATCAGATGGAAGATTCCTGCCGTAAAGGCCCCTACTCCTAAAGCCATAAACATATACCCCAACTGGCTGATAGTGGAGTAGGCTAAGATCCGCTTGATGTCGTTCTGGACCAGGGCAATGGTGGCGGCGAAGAGGGCTGTGGCAGCACCGATGATCGCGATCAAGGAGAGAGTGAAGGGTGCCAGGCTGAAAAGGATATGGGTACGGGCAATCATATAGATCCCTGCCGTCACCATGGTGGCGGCGTGGATTAGGGCACTGACGGGTGTGGGACCCTCCATCGCATCCGGAAGCCACACATAGAGGGGAATCTGAGCCGATTTCCCACAGGCCCCCATGAAGAGGAGAAGGGTAATGGCGGTGAGTACCCCCACAGAAGCCTCCGGGGCACGGTGGAAAACCTCGGTAAAGCTGATGGTGCCAAAGGTGGCGAAGATGAGCATCACCGCCAGGGCGAAGCCGAAGTCCCCGACCCGGTTGACCAGAAAGGCCTTCTTCCCCGCTTCCGATGCGGAGTGTTTCTCGAACCAGTAGCCGATGAGAAGATATGAGCAGAGCCCCACCGCCTCCCACCCGACGAAAAGGAGGAGGAAATTATTGGCTAAGACCAAAATGAGCATGGAGAAGGCGAATAGATTCAAGTAGGTAAAGAAGCGGGCATACCCCTTCTCCCCATGCATATAGCCAATGGAGTAGATGTGAATGAGGAAACCCACACCGGTGACGACTAAAAGCATCACCACAGAGAGAGGGTCTATTTGGAACCCGAGTGAGGCCTTGAACTGCCCCACCTCGATCCATTGATAGAGGATTACCTCAAGACTTCGCTCGGCGGCAGGGAGTTGGAGGAGTTCAAAAAAGGCAACCACAGAAAAGAGGAAGGAGAGCCCTAGTGTGGTGCACGCTATCCAGTGACTCTTCTCCCGAATATAGCGAGGTCCAAAAAGACCTAACAGAAGGGCACCGAGACCGGGCAGGAAGGGAATGAGGTAGATTTTGTCTAACATGAGATTTTAGATACTGGATTCCGTTCGACTTCGCTCATGGCAGGCTAGAGGCCCATCCTACGCTCTAACGAGCTACGGAGGGCAGGCTGGATGCTTTATTTTTGTTGGTTCAATTTTCTAATCTCCTATTTCCATAACTCAACTCTATTTTCCAATAACTATTTTCTATTTTCAGATGTCCATCACCATTTCATCAGATTCATCTTCTCCGTATCCACCGTCTCTCGGTTCCGAACCAGACTGACCACTATAGCAAGCGCCACCGCTACCTCAGCCGCTGTAACCGTGATGACGAAGAGGGCGAAGATCTGGCCGTTCAGGGAGGCAAAGTTACGGGAGAAGGTGACAAGATTGATATTGACGGCGTTCAGAATGAGTTCAATGGACATCAGGACAACCAGGACATTCCTCCGGATGAGGAAGCCTACTGTCCCGATGATAAAGAGAAGAGCGCTCAGGAGAAGGAGATGCGAGGTTGGTATGGCCATTGTATTAGAAATTAGAAATTGGTTATTCGAAGTTGGATATTTGTTATAGAAATTGGAAATGAGAAAATGGTTATCGGCTTTTGAAATTAGAAAATAGTTATTAGAAATTTGAAAATGGTTAACGACCTGCGTGAAAATCCTTCCACACTTTCCGAAGAGTTGTTAATTGCTTACAACTCACATCATAGTCATCAATTAACTCCTTACATAAATTTACATCTACAAATCTCGGATAGACATCTTCACACACCGACAAATGATGAATGATTTCATTACATTCACCTATCGTATCATCAATATATTTCTGCCATTGTCTCTTTTGGTATCTTTTCGCAAATCCTTCGGAAATTAAGGAAGGTGCTGCCTTACAAGCCCTTCTCATTTGATCCGCCAAATCATATTTCTCTTCGTTTGGTAACTTCGGGACTACTTTCGTCAAAACCAAGACCATTGATTTATATAGATTCTGGTAAACTCGCAAATCATGAAAACTTTTTATTGTCTTTTTCTCACTATTTTCCATTTTCTAATCTCCATTACTATTTTCTATTTTTCAACAACACATTTCTATTTTCTATTTTAGGACTTCATTCTCTTCGACCCAGAATGGAGGCGCCAATAAGGGCAACCAAAAGAATCATAGAGACAACCTCAAAGGGGAAGAGGTAATCGGTAAAGAGGGTCAGTCCGAGGGATGCGGTGTGTCCGGCTCTGGGAAGGG
>JADFOU010000265.1 GCA_022562655.1 candidate division TA06 bacterium | reverse complement strand
CTGCGTTCGACCTCGGTCAGATCGGCGAATACCGGAACCTTCTGGACAATTGCCTTCGCAATCTGAGCGTCTTCCTCACGGTGATCGTACAGAAGTCCAAGTGACGTTGTGGGGCGAACGGCATATCGGTTGAGGTCGGCAAACATTTGCTGGCATCGTTTCAATCCGACATCGATAAAGAAAACCACGGAGATTGTTTCGTCTCCGAGTTCCGGATTCTCGTGCAACGCTTCTTCAATCGCGGCCCGACGGTGCTGTCCATCATTGATGACGAACTCATCGGAACGGTTTATGTCCTTACAGTTCCCTTTTTTGATCCGGGGTTAGGAGGGGTAACGATTCTGGGCGATCGGGTCTATGTAGCAGCAAACTCGGAGGGTCTTGTGGTTCTGGACAAAACTGATCCAGCCAATTTACAGGCTCTTGGAACATTGGATGAATCCTCCTACTTCGCTGATGTCTTCTTCGATGGTCAATATGCCTATGTGGCTGCCCTGGGTGACGGGCTCATTATCCTGGATGTCCTGACAAATCCAAATAATCCAACCATTGTGGGACGATTTAATCCCGGTGATGAGATCAAGGATGTGAAGGTTCAGGGGAACAAAGCCTACCTCGCCTCGGATCTTACCGGAATGCGAGTTGTAGATATCAGCAACCCGATGAACCCCATTGAAGATACCCTTTATGACTCGTTGGGAGGAGTCCACAATGTGACGGTCTCCGGGAATCGAGCCTACCTGTGCACTTCTGCTAATGGAGTTCCCATGTATATCCTCGACATTACAGACCCCACCAATCCCACCTTTTTAGGATCTTATTATGGAGGTTCCTCGTTTATTCACGATGTCTTTGTCGAAAATGACACCGCCTATGTGAGCCATTGGGGTCTGGGTCTCAGGATCGTGGATGTGACAAACCCCGCTTCTCCAGTAGAAATAGGTGCCTATAACTATGGTGGTTCTAGAACTCACAACGCCTTCCTATCAGGGCAATACTGCTATATTGAGGACGAGATCATTCCGGGAGGATTTATGAGAGTTGTGGATGTCTCGGATCCCACGGTTCCTTTCGAGGCAGACTCCTTCATTTACTCGGACAGTGATCCCGATGGATATGCCCATAATATCTATGTTCAGGGAAACTACGCCCATATCTCCTATGCCAGTGATGGTGTGGTGATTGCGGATATTTCCGATCCATTGAACCCGACCCTTTCTGGCTTTTACGACATGATCAGTTACAACTGGGGGGTTCATCCCGGATCGAGCTACGTCTATGCCACCGATTCCCACACCGGTCTCTGGATCTTCCAGTTCACGCCACCTCCCCCAGGAGTTGAGGAGGAAAATGGAGAATCAAAGGTACGTGATTTAAAGCCTACTCTATCGCACCTTCCGAACCCGACCCAGAATAGAGTCCAAATAAACTATTCGCTGCCTTACCCTTCAGAAGTTCTGATAAAAGTTTATGATCTCACCGGGAGAGAGGTTCGGAATTTGGTTAAGGATAATTTGGATGCGGGTTCCTATTCTGTAGAGTGGAATGGGAAGGATGACCGGGGTGAGAAAGTCTCTTCCGGGATCTATTTTGTCCGTCTCAATGCTCAATTCGGACAGGAAGAAGAGTTCAGCGAAACGAAAAAACTCATCTTTCTCAAGTAAGTGAAATTGGGAATAAAAATGGAGAAGAAAAATGTTCTCTACTGTAATGGCTTTACTGGTTGTGGGTACCCTATCGCCGCCCATTGATTTTGAGAAAGCGATTCTTTCCATGAAAGGAGGAAGGAGTGAATTCCTACATCCCTCCGTAGCTTATGACAGTTCCAATGTCACCCTTCTGGGAAGGGCCCTCTATGGTCCAGCCTTTGCCACAGCAGTCAAAGATTCAATAGCCTATGTGGGGTCAGGGGACGCCCTTCAAATCATAGATGTCTCTGATTCCACCAACCCCGCCCTCGTCTCAACGATCCGTCTTCGGGATCTCATCATCGGTATGGATCTCCAGGGGAATTACCTCTATCTGGCGAATCAGTTTGAAGGGTTCCGGGTCTTCAGCCTGACCAATCCCTTAAACCCCAACCCGGTGGGGCTGTTCAATGTCACTTCTTTCAACGTGGATGTTTTTGACACCCTCGCCTTTGTTGTGGGGAATGCAGACAGTCTCTTCATCTTTAATGTTGTGGACCCTACAAATCCAGTGCTTCTCTCGAATATTCTCACAGGAGGGGGAGTGGCTACCCATGTAGAACTCCAGGACACCCTTCTCTATGCAGTGGACTACCTTTTCGGATTGCGGATCTATAACATTACAGATCCAACGAATCCTACTCTTGTAGGAAGTTTCTCCCTTTTTAACGCCTTCGATGTGAAGGTCTCCGGTAATTATGCCTATATTACGGCAGCCCCCCAGAACGGTGCAGCCTCGATGCGAACCATTGATATCTCCGACCCAACAAGTCCTACCCAAGTGGGACTTCTCATCCTGGGGACCCCATCCGATCCTGCCTTTGCCTTATCCCTTGCATTGGAGGATACCATTGCCTATATCTACAAGTATGAGATTCTCCATCCCCTTTTGGGGGATTCAGTTCCCTATCCAGCTTTTGAATTACTCTTGGTGAGCGCTGATGTGACGCCCCCCTCCTCTCCAACTCTTCTGATAGAAGCCCCCCTCGACACCTTCTATACCCTCGCCCTCTTCGCCTTAGGAATGCAAGGGATGCCGATTCAGGGGAATCAGGTCTATGTCCCTGCAAATCACGGCGGACTCATCTTAGTGGACAAATCCGATCCTGCGGCCCTTCAGGTCACCGGTGAATTAGATGAATCCTATTACATCGCCGACCTCTTCTACCGAGATCCTTTTGTCTATGTCGCAGGACTTCAGGACGGGCTCTTCATTTTAGATGTTTCAATTCCTGCCAATCCAATAGTGGTGGGACGTTATAATCCAGGAGATGAGATTAAGGATGTGAAGGTTCAAGGGACCAAAGCCTACATCACCTCGGATCTTACCGGATTACGGATTGTAAACATCACTAACCCGACGAACCCCACACTGGATACCCTCTTTAGTGCGGTAGGAGGTGTCCACAATGTTTTTGTGGAAGGAGCTCGGGCTTACTTAGCGAAGTCCACTCCTTTTGGATACGACACACTCTATGGCGATTCCCTCTATGTTCTGGATATCTCAAACCCTCTCGTCCCCACCCTCATTGGCGCCTATTTCGGTACCCCACAAGATACCATGATTCATGACCTCTTTGTCCTGAACGACACAGCCTATGTTTCCCACTGGTTTGGGGGACTCAAGATCGTGGATTTTGTCAATCCCGGGAGCCCAGTGGAGATTGGCACCTATGATTATCCGGGTGCCAGCAACCACAACGCCTTCTTAGTCAAACCTTATTGTTACACCACAGACGAGATTAATCCAGGTGGGTTTCTCCGGATCATTGATGTCTCTGAT
>JADFOU010000264.1 GCA_022562655.1 candidate division TA06 bacterium | reverse complement strand
CCGAGGGTTGGGAGAGTATGAAGGGCTCGGCAGGCGGATTCGGTCGAATTTAACCATCTAACGATTTAACCATTTAACCAATCAGTTTTGCTCTGGATAGATCTTTTGGAAGAGGAGATTCACTCCTTCTACAATCCGGGGTCCGGGTCTCAAAATCAGATCTGGGTCGAGATCGGTCACCACGCGACCCTCTTGAATTGCTGCAATCCCCTTCCATCCCAGCCTCTTCATCACCTCTTCACGTGTGGAAGCCGGATGGGCCAAGAGAATCACTTCAGGATCTTGAGAAATCACCCTCTCCGGATTGACGATGGGATAAGGGTCATTCCCTTTGAGAATGTTCACTCCTCCTGCCCTCTGGATCAGTTCCCCCACAAAGGAATTCTCCCCGATGCTTATGAGAGGATTGATCCCAATCTCCAAATAGACCCTTCGTCTTTCATTGAGACTCCCCACTCTCTCTTCCATTCGAGCGAGTTCTTCTCTCATCTTCTGAAGAAGGGTCCCCGCTTCTCTCTCTCGTCCGATGATTTGACCCACCTTCTGAATCGTGTTCTCAATGGCTTCCACAGACTCAGGTTGCAGAACGAATACATTCAGTCCCAGACCCTCTAATCTCTCGATGACGAGGGATTGGAGAGGGGTCGTGGCAAAGAGAAGGTCTGGGTTCAGGTCAACGATCCTTTCCAGGCTCGGATTCACAAGATCTCCCACCTTGGGCAATCTCTGGGCTTCCGGAGGATAATTGCAATAGAGGGTCGCCCCTACAAGGGAGCTCTCCCCATTTAAAGCATAGACGATCTCCGTAATGCTGGGGACCAAGGAGATGATTCGTTCTGGCGGTCCTTCAAGAGAGAGAGGGACTCCTCGATCATCTAAGATCCCAACCGGAACTCTTTCTCTCTGTTCCCCACAAGAGAAGAGAAAGAGGAGGATCCAGAGATTCGAGAAAATTCTAAGGAATAAGAAAATCCTTTTTATCATCAGGGAATGATTAAAACGTGATTACAATTTGCGTCCTTTGCGTCTTTGCGAGAAAAGAAAATCTTTTCTGTTCTTCGTGCCTTAGTGGTGTACAATTATTTATAAACTCTGCGCCTCAGCGGTGCAAAGCCTATAAATCAAAAAACCCAACCATCGAGGTTGGGTTATAAATCAGGTAAACCTCCCCTCGAAGGTCTTTATCACCTTCTGGATGGGCAGGTTTCCTGACTTGCGGTTTCTTTTACTTCCCCCTGCCTTCCCACCCCGATTGGCTCGGGACAGTGACAAGGGGAGTTCAGATTGATTCCGCTCACAGTGGCGGGGCCGTGGCCGATTCTAACAGCCTTCCCTATTTTCCCCTCTCGGGGCACCCATCCACTTCTTTCCCCTGAACCCTGGCCTGTCGCCAGGACAGGCTTGTTTCAGGGGTCAAAATCAGAATATCAAAGAATAAACTTTTGTCAATACTTTTTTATGATTTTTATGAACCCTCTTTGAATCGGGGAATCATCTTGGCTACCGCTGAAGACTGACCTAACGGAGAAGAACCATCTTCCGGGTAGCGATGAAGTCTCCAGCCTGCCCGAATCGGGTCTGAAGACGATAAAAATAGATCCCACTGGCTTGATCCCTTCCCTCCCACTGGACTTGATAGACTCCTGGTACTTGACGCTCATCCACTAAGGTCTCTACAAGTTTCCCGGTGATGTCATATATCTCCAGTCTGACCGGAATTTCCTCCTGACTGCTGATTGTTGGGAGGACGTAGCGAATGTGTGTGGTGGAATGGAAGGGATTGGGGTAGTTCTGAGCGAGGTGAAAACTCTTTGAAAGATTTCTGCTTTTTTCTCCTTCAGCAATTCCTGTAGTCAAAGTGATGGAGACTTTATACAAGAGGGGTAACCTTGCAGGATTGGTATAAGTAAAAATCGCCTGATATTGAAGGTATCGAGCATTCAAGAACTCTGGAATGGCTTCACCATTCGAAAGAGTGACCCAGGCAGACCAGGATGGATCTGGAATTGTAGTGTTGCCGCTCCTGACCTGCACCATGATTGCAGTCCCTTCAGGAAGGCTGTCTACCCAACTGATGTTCCCCCAGTCTGCTACTTCTCCAGCATCAAAGACAGAGGAGATGTAACTCTCTTCATATTCCCTGGTATAGACATTTCCGATCTCTCGAACCATCCCATGATGGTCGATATCAATCGGCAATGCAGTGGCCGTACTTGTTTGATAATTCGGTCCCCAATAGATATGACTATTGGAATTGAAATGCCACCGATGGGCAAAGATATCGAAGTGCCCATCATAATTTAGATCCGCAACAAACCCTCCACTCGTTTGGAGAGAATGTCCCACCGTTGTCCGATTCCCATCCGAATATCCTGTTGAACTCCCCCAGTAAATCTCTTGAGCGGTGGAACCACCCCCTAGATAAAAGATGATATCCAGAAATCCATCCTGATTGATATCCGCAACTCCATTTCCCCCATAGGAATACCCGGGGTTCAAAATCTGACGATTTCCAGTAGAGTAGCCACTGGCACTGCCCCAATAGATAAATTGTTGTGCGGTTCCATATCCTGTGGAGACCAAATCGAGAAACCCATCGTCGTTCAGATCCGCTACTGAAAGACCGTGGGGAGTTGCGGGATTGGGAAGTTCAGTCTTATTAGTGGCTGAGAATCCAGAGGGACTCCCCCAAAAGATGTCAACTTCCACCAAGTCCACAAAGGCAGCATCCAACCAACCATTGCGGTCAAAGTCAGCCACCTCAATGTTATGAAACCCCTCTGAAATTGTGGGAAGATCCGTTCGGTTCGCAGTATCATAGCCTGCAGGACTTCCCCAGAAGATGCATGCAGAACCACTCTGGTACTGGTCACAGACAATATCAAGATAACCATCTTTATCGAAGTCTGCAATAGAGAGACCGTCGGTAAAATGTACACTTGACAAAAGAGGAAGATCGGTGAAATTTGAAGAATTGGGGCCTGTTGGACTGCCCCAGTAAATGGCGATTCTTTTAAAACCAAGAGTATAAGAGACTACAAAGTCTGCATGGCCATCAACATTTAGGTCAGCTATATCACATCCCGCTGATCCTATAGTGGGAAAGGTCGTTCGATTACTGGGGGAATACCCACTCGAACCTCCCCAGTAGAGAGAGACAAAGGGTCCATTTCCCTCTGAGGTGATGATGTCAATGTACCCATCATTGTTCAGATCAAAGCGGGGGGCAAACTCTACAGCCCCATCCCCACGATGGGAGGCATAGAGGTTCCGTTCGTAGGTTCCATCCTTAAAGTCCTCCTGGGTCGTCTCGACCCAGATTGTCTGACCCTGGGCTATGCTAAAGTTGACTATCATGAAAGCCCAAAGAAATCCTAAGAATCTGTTCGTTCTTTTTATTTTAACCACCTTCTTGAAAAAACGATACTCCAGAAGTAATTCAAGGATCTGTTCAACGAAGTAGAATCATCTTTCCGGTTTGAATTTTAGAACCCAACTGTAAGCGA
>JADFOU010000263.1 GCA_022562655.1 candidate division TA06 bacterium | reverse complement strand
CTGGTTAATAGGTGCTTTTTTACGATTCCCGAATCACCGAATCGAAGCCTGTCCTGGCGGCAGCCAGGGATCTCCGTTGCTTAAAAGCCAAACCCACGTGTAGGAGAATCACGAGTCACCGGTTCATCATGGAATTAGTACAATCTTTCCGCACTCTCCAGATTTGATCAACTGGATTGCCTCTTCAAATTGTTCCATCGGGAATTGGTGGGTGATCACTGGGCGAATGTTTAATAGACCTGTTGTCAAAATGGAGAATGTCTTGTGCCAGGTTTCAGGAAGTCTTCTTCCGACAATGCCTATTACCTTGATCCCTTTAAAGATAATCTCTTCGGAGAGGTCTATGGAGATTGGTTTCGAAGGAAGACCGAAAGCAGTGAATCGCCCCCCGGGTGAGATAACCTTGAACCCCTGGTGTAAGGCATTGGGGTTGCCTGACATCTCCAGAACAATATCTACCCCTTCATTGCGGGTATCCTTCAGAATCTCTTCGACCACTTGATCGTTTTCTGGATTGAAAACCCTTGTTGCCCCCATCTTCTCTGCCAATTTTCTTCGGTATTCCTTTGTCTCACTGGCAAATATAGAGGTCGCACCGGAGACCCTTGCGATCCCAATGGCGAAAAGTCCGATCGGTCCACAGCCGAAGACGGCAATGGATTTTCCGGTAATCTCATCCGCCAGAACGGCATGGACAGCGTTACCAAAAGGCTCTAAAACCGCGGAAACCTCTAAAGGTAGGGACGATCCAGCGTGTTCGCCCTCAACACTCCAGGCATTCTCCTCCGGGATTTTCACATATTCTGCGAAGCCTCCGTCTACATCAAAGCCTAAAATCTTTGTTTTCTGACAGATGTGGGAGTCGCCCCTTCTGCACTGGGAACAGGTTCCGCAGACAATATGGCTTTCCGCAGAGATCGAGTCCCCAATTTTTATTCTCCTAACTCCATCTCCCACAGCGACGATCTCGCCAGTGAATTCATGACCGATCACTCGTGGGAGGTCCATTCGACCATTGATGGAGTCATCCCAATCATAGATATGAAGATCGGAGCCACAGATCCCTGCCGCCTGAACCTTTACCAGCAATTCATTCGGACCAATCTCCGGATTTTTTACCTCTTCCTGATGGATCCCTGGAGCAGGATCTCTCTTTACAATTGCTTTCATTACTATTTACTTTATCAGTTTTGAACTCTATTTGTCAACGACTTTCTGTCCATAAAATGGGTTGTTTTCTGCCCACTTATCTGCTAAACTCCTTTCGCCCGAATCGGGCGGCTATCCAATAAAGGAACCGGATGTCAAAGGTCTTTTTTCTTTCAGATGCCCACTTGGGAGCGGAAGAGCGAGAGAAGGAGCGTGAAAAAGAGAACCGTCTCCTTGCCTTTTTAGACAAGGTAAAGAAGGAGGGTGTGGAAATTTATATCTTAGGAGACCTTTTTGATTTCTTTTTTGAATACAAAACCGTCATTCCCGCTCGCCATTACAGGATCCTTGAGAAATTGGCTGACCTTGTTCGGTCTGGAGTGAGAGTCACCTATATCGTAGGGAATCACGACTACTGGCTGGGGTCTTTCTTTCGAGACGAATTGGGAGTAATCGTCTCTCAGAAACCATTAGAGGTGACAATCCAAGGGGAGAAGCTTTATCTCACTCATGGAGATGTTATGGGTAACTCTTCTCTTGGAGATAGAGCCTTAAAAACCCTCCTCAGGAGTCCTGTCACTATTCAGCTCTTCTCTTGGATCCATCCAGATGTGGGCGCCGCTATCGCAAGATGGGTCTCTGGAAGGAGCAGGGAAAAGACAAATCCGAAATCCGAAATTCAAAAAAAACTGGAGGAAAAGGTTCGGGTGGCCTATGAGATTGCGAAAAAGAAATTCGAAGAAGGGTTTGATGGGGTAGTCTGTGGGCATATCCATCTCCCAAGAATATTCCAGGAAGGAGGGAAGACTTTTCTCCTCTTGGGTGACTGGATTCATCATTTCTCCTTTGGAGTCTTGAATGATGGTAAGCTGAGCCTCGAATACTGGAAGACATAACATTGGAACCACGAGATTAACACAAGATCAGCACAGAAAATTTAGATTTTTTTTTGAGATTAGATAAAAATCATGTGATAATCAGTGATATCTTGTGGTTAAAAATATAAAAAATGGAATTAGTGATCTTAGGTTCTGGGACGGCAGCCCCTTATACAAAGAGGGGAGGGCCTGGACTGTTGATCCGGGTTGAGGAAGAGAACCTCCTTTTTGATAGTGGACCGGGAAGTCTGAGAAATCTGGCAAAAGCAGGGATATCTATATCGGAGATTGATCGCATCTTTTATACCCACTTCCATGTGGACCATACCCTTGAATTTGCCCTCCTTCTCTTTATCCTTCGGAATCTGGAGTACAAAAAAACTCACCCCCTATGTGTCACTGCTCCAAGGGGGTTTCAAAAGATTTACGATGGATTCCATCAGGCTTATGGGGAGTGGATTGAACCGAAGGGTTATGAACTTCAGATTCAGGAGATCGAGGAAGAGACCATTGAGAGTGAAGGTTGGAAGGTCACCTCAAAAAGGGTTCTTCATACAGAGAATAGTATCGGCTATCGAATTGAGTCAAAAGAGGGGAAGGTGATCTCCTATTCCGGGGACACAGATTATTGTGAGAGTGTGATCCATCTGGCAAGGGAAGCTGACCTTCTGGTTTTGGAGTGCTCCTTTCCGGATGAGAGGAAGGTGAAGGGACATCTCACCCCCTCTCAGGGAGGTGAAATTGCTTCTGAAGCCAAAGTAAAAAAACTCCTCCTTACCCATTTTTACCCCATCTGCGACGATTATGACATCCTCGCCCAGTGTCGGAAGACCTTTTCGGGAGATGTGATTTTAGCCGAAGACCTGATGCGGATTAGCGTCTAATTTGTTCTATCTTCTTTGACCCATGACCGTCACTCTCGACATCAAGCCCCAGCCCTGCCCCAACCCCCTTCCCCTTCTCTTTTACCACCCTCACTCGCTATTCCATCCTTCAAAAAAACTAAAAACCGACAGCCAACAGCTGTTAGGCTTGTAATCTACGACATTACAGGTCGGATGATTCGGACACTGGTGGATGAAGAACAAGAGATGGGGGACTTCACCATCGAGTGGGATTGGAGAGACGAATTGGGAAAACAGGCTCTTTCCGGTATTTATTTCTTTACCCTTGCTGTGGGTGAGTTTGAAGCAATGCAGAAGGTTATTCTTCTAAAATAAGGTCTTGAGAGAAAGAAAGTTGAAAGAGTCCCCAGAAATCTCTGGGGACTCTTTTTTGTTCACTCAATTATTGTGGTAAATTACAATCGTAGGTCATCCCACATAGCGACCGACCAAAATTTTCGTTGACGGACATGTGGAAAAGACCTTTGGAAGAATCCCATCGAGGAAATAGAAGAGCGCTCCTTCTAAGTATCCTATGGGTCGGATCATTGTGAAAACAGTCATCAATTCCCAAACCAGATAAAAGAAGTATGTCATACGTCGATTTATAACACTATACG
>JADFOU010000262.1 GCA_022562655.1 candidate division TA06 bacterium | reverse complement strand
AGTCCTGTACTTTGGTTGAAAATGGGCGGGGTCTCTTTCCCGATGCAGTGACGGAAAGGGGGAAACGACATCTTTTGGAATTGACAGAGGCGAAGCGGAAGGGGTATCGAGCCTCCCTCCTCTTCGTTGTGCAGAGAACAGATGCTCGATCAGTCTCTCCCAATGATCGGACTGATCCGGAATTCGGGAAGGCCCTAAGGAAGGCAAAAAGGGCTGGAGTAGAGATTTATGCCTATTTTGCGAGATGGAAAAATCGAACTCTTTGGTTGGAAGGGAAAGTACCGGTTGAACTTCAAATTCCAAATTCTCCTTCTCAGGGGTTTGCCCCGCCTTAGGCGGACAACGGAGATCTTCGATGCCAAATCTAAAATTACAAGTAAATTCTAATTTCCAAGCACAAAATTCTAAACGAAGAATGAGCAATGGATTATGAGACTTTTGAACATGATGCGGATATTGGGATTCGAGGATTTGGGAAGACTCTGGAAGAGGCATTCGAGAACGGTGCCAGGGCGATGTCCTCCATAATGGTGGATTTAGAGACTGTGGATCCGAAGGTGACGAAGGAGATAGAATGTGAGGCGGATGATCAGGAAGCCCTATTTGTCACCTGGCTCAATCAAATTCGAGCCCTTCTGGATATTGATGGAATGGTCTTTTCGAAATTCGAGGTGGAGATTGTTGGGAATCGGCTGAAGGGTTGGGCAAAAGGGGAAGTTCTGGATTACCAAAAGCACGGACTTGGAGAGGATGTGAAGGCAGCAACCTATCACCTTCTGAAGGTTGAGAAGAATGATGTTTATATGGTTCAGTGTATCATTGATCTATGAAAAGAAATGGGTAAAAAACCTTGTTAAACAGTTCAATCGTTGAATGGTTCAACCTGTCCTGACGACAGGCAGGATTTAACAATTTAACCAATCATTATTTAACCGACTTTACAATTTAAGCACTCACCAAACCAATACCCAATATCCATGTTCTCAGAGATTGTTGGTTCCATAGAATTCCAGATGAGTTTCCTCCTCTTTGTTGCCTTGGCAGGGTATCTCCTTGCCTCCAGGATTAACCAGTCTGCAGTCGTCGGGGAGATATTGGTTGGATTGTTGATTGGTCCCAGTCTCCTCGGATGGATTACCTACACCGAGTTTGTGGAGAGTGTTGCCCATTTAGGGGCGATCATTCTTCTGTTTGTGGTGGGTTTAGAATTCAGATTGAAGGATATCTTTCATCTCAAATATGGTGTCATCGCTCTCATGGGTGCGGTCATCCCCTGGATAGCCGGTTTTTACCTGACAAAGGCATTTGGATATGACTTGAGCAGTTCCATCTTCGTGGGAACAGCCATGACAGCCACCAGTATTGCCATCACGGCAAATGTCTTAAAGGAAATGGGAAAGTTACAGACGGCGGCGGCAAAAGCCATCATCGGAGCTGCCGTGATTGATGATGTGTTGAGTCTATTGGCTCTCTCCTTAACGAAACAACTTGTCACCGGGACCTTGTCTCTCTCTTCTACTTCCCTGATTGTTCTGAAAGCCGTCGGATTTCTCGTCATCGGATCCTATATTGGATCTCGATTTTTTGCCCGTGCCATCGCAAAGGTGGATGAGTCAAAGATTGCAAGGACATATCCAGAGTTTGCCTTTATCTTCGCCATGGCCACTGCATTCCTCTACAGCATGGTGGCAGAGATCCTCGGCCTGTCTGCAATCCTGGGTTCTTTCATTGCAGGGGTTTCTATCGGGAGTGTGGTTCTCCAGCACAGCAAAAACTATCGGGAAGGCGCTGAGTATCTCCATATCATCTTTGCCTCCATCTTCTTCATTTCTTTAGGGATTCTGGCAGATGTTAAGGCGTTGAGTTCAGGGCTTCTCCTTTTTCTTCTTCTCCTGACGGTCGCGGCCGTTTTGACAAAAGTGATTGGTTGTTCCATCCCTGCAAGGCTTCAGGGGATGAAGACAAAGGAATCTCTTATTGTGGGTTTTGGGATGTCCCCAAGAGGGGAGATGGCGATGGTGATCAGTTTGATTGGTTTAAAACAAGGTATCATTGGGCAGGAGATCTATGTCACCTTAGTCTTCATGAGTCTCCTTACAACGATTCTTACACCTATCATATTGAGAAACTGGCTGTATAAATAGGATGGTAACTGGTGATTGGTAAGTGGTAATTGGAGACTGGAAACTAGTGATTGGATGAATAGTCCAATTACCATTTAACCAATTACCAATAACTATTCTTAAAGAGGAGGGTAAAATGGCTTGTGCAGAGATCAGTGTGATGCCCGTAGGAATCGGGGAGGGGATGAGCGAATATGTGGCAGCTGCCTATCAGGTGGCGAAGAAGTCCGGGCTTAAGGTGGAACTCACTCCAATGGGGACCGTTCTTGAGGGGGATGTTGACAAGATCTTCCAATTAGCCAGGGAGATGCATCAGGTGCTCTTCGACAAAGGAGCAAAACGGGTCATCACCCACCTGAAGTTGGACGAACGGAGGGATAAGGTTCAGGGTTTGGAGGATCGGAAGAAGGTGGTATTGGAAAAGGCGAAATAAAGGCATATCCAATTCGTATGTTCCAATATTTCTATTTTCGAATTTTCGAAAATTCGAAAATACCAAAATAGAGTGGTGTGTTGAAAAAAATGAAAATCCTAAGGAATGGTGTTAAATAGGAGATCAGAACTCTATCTGCAACATTAATTTCAGTTTACAGAATAATATAAGGATGAGGGCGGTTTCAAGAACCGCCCTTTGATTACATGAAAATGAACCAGCGAGACCTCACGGAAGGAAATCTCTTCAAACACCTTCTTTTCCTTTCTTTCCCTGCTGCTCTGGCACTGCTGCTCCAGTCGAGTTATGGGCTTATTGATATCTACTGGGTGGGGAAGTTGGGTCCTGCTCCAGTGGCGGCGGTCTCTCTGATCTGGATCCTCTTCTCCATTGTCCTTGCCGTATCCCATACCCTCGGTACTGGAACAGTCGCCCTGATTGCCCAAGCCTATGGGAAGAAAGAGTATGAGAAGGCGGGGTATATCGCCCGGGAGTCTCTCCTCCTTACTTTTCTCACTGCTTCCACCTTTGCCCTTCTTGGTTTCCTTTTTTCCCACAGGATCATCCATGCACTGGGGGGGAGAGGAGAAGTTCTTCTTCTCGGGACCGATTATTTTCGCATCATCTCAATTGCCTATTTCTTCCAGATTCTCAACTTCAATATCAATTTTTCCCTCCGGGGGAGCGGGAACATGATCACCCCCATGGTGATTCTTTTCATCTCCTCACTTCTCAACATCATCCTGGATCCTCTTCTCATCTTCGGGATAGGATTCTTTCCAAGGCTTGGGGTTCAGGGCGCCGCTCTCGCTACATTGATTTCGCAAGTTTTTGCCTTTTTCTACGCTTTTCGAGTTCTGCAATCAGGGAAGTCTCTTCGGCTGTCGAAAATGAGGTTCAATTTGAATCCTGCACTTGTGAAGACCCTCCTCATCATCGGACTTCCTGTGGGTCTTCAGTTTGGTATGATGGGGGGTGTTCGGATGGTGGTCCTTCGGCTTT
>JADFOU010000261.1 GCA_022562655.1 candidate division TA06 bacterium | reverse complement strand
GATTTTACACCACTCCATTAGAGTCTTGAAATCATCAAGAGTTGGCGCGTTTGTTTTGTTATAGCTCTTAAACCCTACTCGAAGAGGCATAGAGTAATACCAAATTTCCTTTGTAGGACCAGTTTTTTCAAAAAACAGAATATTTTCCTCCCCGTCTATGTGGGATTTCGTCATGCGTCCCCTTATCTCCCTGAGACCTTGGAAAAAATGATGAGAGACGGAGTCAAGAAGGTCAGGGCCCTCATCATGGCCCCTCACCAAAGTGAAGCGAGTTGGGACCGGTATCATCGCGCACTCCAAGAAGCGGGTCGCAGCATCAAAGGGTCCCCTCCTAATATCGATTTTGTCCAGCCCTTTTTTAACGATCCGCGCTTTATTAAAGCGGTGACCGCTCGGGCCCAAGAAGTGCTTACGTCTCTTCCCAAGGATCAATCCTTCACACTTCTTTTTACCGCGCACAGTATCCCGGTCAAAATGGCCGAAACGTCTCCCTATGTGGACCAGGTGACAACTTCTGCACGGCTTGTCGCAGAAAAGCTGAATCAGGATCGATGGAAGGTCGCTTTTCAAAGTCGAAGCGGGGACTTAAGAATACCCTGGCTGGCCCCCGATATCTGTGATACCCTCCGGTCGCTCGCAAAGGAGGGGGAACGGTGCGTGGTGATCGTTCCTGTGGGATTTTTGTCTGAACATGTCGAGATCCTCTACGACCTTGATCTTGAAGCAAGGGGTGTTGCAGAAGAAGTCGGGATCCGGTTCATCCGCGCCAAAACGGTCGGGGATCATCCTGAATTTACCCGGATGATGTCAGAATGCCTCCTCCAGGAACCGGTCGCAGAGGGGGTCTAAGATGGGGTATCTCGTCTTCGCTTTCATCGGGATTCCCCTTCTGGAGGTCTGGCTTCTCATCCGGATCGGAACCTATCTGGGGGCTTTGAACACGATCCTCCTTGTGGTCGTAACCGGCGTGGCAGGGATCACGCTGGCCCGCTCTCAAGGGTTCCGCGTTCTCATCAAAGCGCAAGAAGCCTTGGATGAAGGGCGCGTCCCGAGTGAGGCCCTTTTTGACGGGATGTTTGTCCTGATTGGAGGGATTCTCCTTTTAACACCGGGGTTTTTGACAGATGCGGTCGGGTTCTGTTTCCTCCTTCCCCCGATCCGGGCCGCCTTAAAATCCTACCTCCGCGCACGCTTAGAGGCCTCGATCCGACAGGGTCATACGATCCGGATCTATCGATCCGGCCCTTAAAAGAGAATAGACGCAAAAAAGAAAGGCGGCCCTGGCAGACGCCAGAACCGCCTTTTAGGTAGGACTTGCCGAAGTGACAACGAATCTATTTGAGGAATATTAGTTTTCTTCGATTAGCTCTTTTTCAAGATCAGAAGCTTCCTCAACCTCCGCTTTAAGGGGAGCCTCAAGTTCAGCATCAGCGACACCTTCCGTCGCCTCAGCCATCTCGAAGTCGTCCTGCAAGAACTCCTTACAGTACCCCTCGGGCGTGATTCCGATCACTCCGATCACAAATAGAAGCATGAATGCGAATAGACTATATTTCCCGATTTCTCTCATTTCCCACCACCTCCTCTCTTTCTGCCATTGGATGATGGATCATTTCCTTTCATGATGGGAATAACATCTAATAAAATAACCACGGGATACCCCCCCGTGGTTTCATCTGGATAACGGTTGAAGTATACATGACAGATGTGAAAAAAGCAAGATTAAATTGGCAAATATGACAAAAAAATTAGAAAAATTTAAGGGCAGGGTTTACTCGTCTTTCTTCTGAAACTGTAACGCCGCTGAATTAATGCAGTAGCGCTTTCCGGTGGGAGGCGGACCATCCTCAAAGACATGTCCTAAATGGGCATCACACTTGGCGCAAAGGACTTCGGTCCTCCGCATGAAGAGGTGCTTATCGGTTCGAAGGACAATGTTTTGAGCGGCAATCGGCTCCCAGAAACTGGGCCAGCCGGTCCCGGAGCGAAACTTGGTATCGGAACCGAAGAGGTCGGTCCCACAGCAGATGCATCGATAAGTCCCCTTCTCTTTGTGGTCATTGTACTTCCCCGTGAAAGGGGTCTCGGTTCCCTTCTCCCGCGTCACATGATACTCTTCAGGCGTGAGCACCTTCCGCCACTCCAACTCACTCTTCTGGAGTTTCTCCATCCATACCTCCTCACCCTTCCCGCTGTCAAAAATGGGGATCCGTTCCTCCGTCCCCCCTGAAGCATGAGGGACGCAAGCGGCGAGTAAAAGGGTTACTACAATAAACCATCTCATAAAGGGACGCATAGGCTCTTACATCTAAGTATACCTGATGCGGCACCCCAAAGCGCCTTTGATTAGAGAACGAGGAGTTGATACCCGTTATCTGCCCACTCTGCAATACTGGGATGACCTTCGTAAGAACCGTCCAGTGGGAGTTCGCGTTCCACAAGTTGCCCTTTCACGTCATAGGCCACAGCGCAATAATCACAGATAATCTGGACGATCCCGGTCCGCCGGACGGCGTCATAATGGGGCTTTAGTTTTGAAGAGCTCTCTGGATCACTCAATTCCTCAACCCATGTGGTCCCTGCGCCGTCAAAAATAAGGACGACTTCATGGCCCTTTTCCTTGAGTTCTTTGGAGTAGAGAAAGGCGTGAAGTGCCCGCGCCGGCCCTTCGGAACTTTTCTTACCCGCCTGCAGGATAATGGCGTACTTTCCTGCCTCTGCAGAAAGGGGAAAACTGAGGCAGAGAATCACCAAAATGATCCAAAAAACACCTTTTAAATCGAGCCGCTGCATGAGGACCTCCCTCTTCAGATTAGAAAAACAAGCCTTTCTTATTCAAGCGTCCTTCGATCTCGCGATAAACTTCCTGAGCGACCTCAATCTCAGGCATCTTATACTTATTGCGCGCCTTCACCTGAAGTTCCACCGTCTTCTCGGTGAGCCGTTTGACGATAATGGTGACATCCATCTCCTTGATCTTCGCCTTGATCCGTCCATTTTCAGAATCTTCCAACGTGACCTGTCCCATCTTCTTTGCCACGGCCAGGCTTGACTTGAAGGCGCGACTCTCGGACTTGTCAAAATGACCCCTTACAGAATCCTTGCTCAGGGCGTAACCGCCCGCTGCACCCGCACCGATCAAAACCGCCGCACATCCGGAGACACCCAATGAAAGTACACTCACTAGAACGACCAGAAGTTTTCGAGGATCCATCACGCCTCCTTTTTTGATGCGTTTACTCTTTTGAATCGAGCCAGAAGGTCACAGGACCTTCATTGACAAGCGCCACCTCCATATGGGCACCAAAGACCCCTTCTTTGACAACAATACCGCCTCCCCTTAAGAGGGTATTGATCTGAACCCAAAGCACTCTCGCCTCCGCAGGTTCTGCAGACTGATTAAACCCGGGGCGATTTCCCTTTCGGGTATCTCCATAGAGGGTGAATTGAGGAACGCTTAAGATCTCTCCGCCAGCCTCTTTGACATCCAAGTTCATCTTTCCTGCTTCGTCTCCAAAGATCCGAAATTTCAAAATCTTTTGTGAAAGCTTCTCACAATCGGATAGCCGATC
>JADFOU010000260.1 GCA_022562655.1 candidate division TA06 bacterium | reverse complement strand
TCTGTTAGGGATGACCCGCATCTATTTTGACCTCATCTCTGGTCTGACCCTCTATCCTTTTCAGTTATTCATGCTTCTTGGAGGCCTCCTCTTCCTCACTGGCTCTGGTCTTGGGATTTTTGTCCTCCTCAGACGGCTTCTGAGCAACCCAGAGACCCAGGGGATCTTCTTTCCCTTCTCCGCCTTTTTCTTCGTCTTTTTTGGAATTCTTCTCATTGCCGTGGGGGTATTGGGAGAATATTTGGGGAGAATCTACAAAGAGGTGAGCCCGAGTCGTCCATTTCACGTTCAGGAGGTGATTGGTAGAGGCGATCGTCCGGTCGCCTCTACGGTCCGTATTGCTTATTTTGGCTATGGGGAGATGGGCTATGCGTGTCTGGAAGAGCTGATTATGAGTAGTGGTAAGACAAACATGGATGTCTCTCCACACAAGATCTTCTGTGTGGTTACCCATATGGATGATCCAAAGGAGAAGATCTGGTTCAGGTCCGTCCGAGATCTGGCTTTCAAGAACCTCATCCCCGTCTTTGCACCGGACGATGTGAACCGGCCGGAGTTTATTCAACTTCTGAAAGAGACCCAGCCGGATCTTATCCTTTCGGTTCAATACCGTCAAATTCTCTCCCATGAGATTCTCACAATCCCCCGTCTGGGGTGCGTCAATCTCCATCCCTCACTCCTTCCGAAATACCGAGGGAGGGCGCCCATCAACTGGGCAATCATTCAGGGGGAGGAAAAGACAGGGGTGACCCTCCATTACATGAATCAGGTACCCGACTCGGGAGATGTTATTGCCCAGAAAGAAGTTTTTATTACAATTGAGGATACTGCTTTCAGCCTCTATCAAAAGTTGGTGCCGGAAGCCGTAAACCTCCTCGGTTTAAATCTTCCCCTGATCAAGGAGGGACAGGCACCCGGAGTCCCCCAGAAAGAGGAAGAGGCGACTCACTTTGGTAGGAGAAGGCCAGAAGATGGTCGGATCTTGTGGGAGAAGTCGAGCGAGGAGATTCGAAATCTTGTCCATGGGGTGACCCATCCCTTCCCAGGGGCTTTCACCTATTGGGATGGAAAGAAGGTCTTTGTGTGGAAGGCACGAGGGATGAAGGATGAAGGAATTCCAGGACAGACATTGACATCGAAGTCTGCCGTCCGGGAATCCGGGACGATCATCGGGATTGAGGATGGCGGTATTGTGGTTGTTTGTGGAAGGGGTGCCCTTCTGATTGAAAAGGCAGAGTTGGAAGGGTTTATTGAGGTTCAAGGAAAAGTATTGGCAAAGAAGTTGGGAATTCGGATTGGGTCGAAGTTTACGTAAACATGAATGCACGAAGCATGAAGCAAGAAACAAGAAGAACGAAGGAGTTCTTTGATCTATACTGGCAGAAGGAGGAACTTCGGAGAAGGGACGACCTGAGACACCTCGCTCGATTGCCAAAGGAAGAGGCCTTTAAACGAATCAATGGTTTAAAAGGTAAAGGATTCAGTCACCAACCCCCGATTAGGATCCTGGAGATTGGACCGGGGATGGGTCAGGATACTCATTGTCTCACAAGGGTGGGCGATCAAGTCTTTGCGATCGATATCTCACGAGAAAGTCTCATTAGAGTTCGCCCTGAAACAAGTTCAGGGTCGGAATTCACCCTGAAACAAGCCATGTCCTGGCGACAGGCCAGGGTTCAGGGTCGGAACAATCACTCCGCACTCCCCATTGTGGTTCAGATGGACGGATCTCAATTGGGATTTAAAGAAGGGACTTTCGATCTGCTTTTCGGGAATACGGTTCTGATGCATCTCCATCGACGAAGTTTCTTTCCAGAAACTCATCGGATCCTCAAAAAGGGGGGAACGGCGATCTTCATAGAACCCTTGAAATACAACCCCTTCCTCTTTTTTTACCGAATTCTTCTCTCGAAGTGCAGACAGATCCATCCCCAGTATTTATCGCCCCATGAGATTCGTCGTCTTTCTTCCTATTTCCAGGAAGTCGAAGCCCGTGAATTTTATCTCTTCGTTATTTTGTTTTTCCCCATTCTCCATTTAACTCAAATGAAAAATGACGGACTCCGCGCCCTGGTGCATAGCATTTTCCGTCTTTTGGAGCGATTTGACCAGTCCCTTCTCCATCTCTTTCCCTTTTTAAGAAGATTCTGTTCATTTGTGGTGATCGAGTGCATGAAATGAATTGTCTCTCGCAAAGGCGCAAAGAGCGCTAAGAGTTCAATTCAGGAAAATTTTAGGGTTAAATATCATAAATTATCTTTGCGATCTTGGCGTCTTTGCAAGAAACTCAAATAAATCATGTTATTTGGGTTGCGAGTAGATGTGGATACCCTCTGGGGTCTCCAACAGGGGGTGAAAAACCTTCTGGATCTCTTTGACGAGTTTCAGGTGAAGGTGACATTTTTCATCCCCTTTGGACCTGACAGTACAGGAAGGGCTATCAAGAGGGTCTTTCAGGAAAGGGGGTTCTTGCAGAGGATGGTTCGGCTGCGAGGAGTTTATGGGGGAAAGGGAATTCTCTACGGGACCCTCCTTCCCGCACCGAGGATGGGGGAGGCTCATCCAAAGGTTCTTTTGGAGATCGAAAAGAGAGGTCATGAGGTTGGGTTGCATGGATATGACCATGGACATTGGAGAGATGATCTCTTGAAAATGGGGGAGAGGGAGATCGGGGAGGAATTGAAAAGGGCATTCACTGGGTTTCAAAGGATTTTTCACAGACCTCCTCAGGGGACTGCCGCTCCGGGCTTTCGGTGTACTGAGGAGAGCCTCTGGATTCAGGAAGAGTTTTCATTTCGCTATTCCAGCGACACCCGGGGCACCTTCCCCTTCTTCCCCGCCGTTTCCAGTAGTCGTGAGCAGTGGCCCGAATCGGGCCAACTGCCCCTGTCAACTGTTACTATTCTCAAAACCCTTCAACTTCCAGTCACCCTCCCAACCTTAGATGAGTTGATTCCTTTGAGGGAAGAAAAAAAGCTTCTCGAAATGGTTGACTTGTTAAATAGTAAATGGTTAAATGGATTAAATCACCAATCACCCATTACCGATTACCATCTGTATACCGCCCACGCTGAGGTAGAAGGAGGGCCAAAAATCTCCCTTTTTCGTGAGTTTCTCCTGAGGACCGTGGAGAAAGGAGAATGTCCGTCTGAGGCGAATTACACCCTCCATTCCCTTGCGCAAAAATTTTTGACAAGGCGAGAGGAGATTCCGAAATGCAGTTTCCAATGGGGACGAGTTCCGGGGCGGACGATGGAAGTGTCATGGCAAACGGATTCAATTTAAAAATAGCAATTAACAATTATCAGTTTAAAATGAGTTCTTTATTATGAAATTGCTTATTTTGCATTGATCGTTGCTAACTTTGCAATGAATTTTCTCCCGCTCCTTCTCTTCCTCTCCACTTTCTTCATCTACTGGAAAACCCTCTGCCCAACTGTCTTTTGGAGAGATACAGGAGAGTTTCTGGTAGCTGCCTATGGGTTGGGGATCCCTCATTCCCCAGGCACCCCCATCTATCCAATCTTAGGCCGACTCTTCTCCCTTCTTCCTTTTGGGACAATCCCCTTTCGGATCAATCTAATGTCGGCA
>JADFOU010000259.1 GCA_022562655.1 candidate division TA06 bacterium | reverse complement strand
GATTTTGATCAACATATACTACCATCTAAGCAAGTTTATGAATTATTTGAGGCTATCAGGGTTAAAGTCAACAATATTGCCACATTAATGAAAATTCCAAGGAAAGGTTATGTAATTATCACAGATACTAAAAGATTTATGGCCGAAGCTAGCGGTATGACCTTATCAGAGGTAGAAGAGCGGTTTAAAGAGCTAGAACGGGGTACGGGTGATATAATGGTATGATTGTATTGACTATTATATATCTTATATACTTAACATCAACAAAGATTATTGGGGCGCAACTCTATATAGTGTTTTTTTTCGAGAAATTTAGATGGCCTCAGGAAAACTAAATCCGGGTCCAAGGATCACCAAAAGATCCATGGTAAAAAAACTACCTGGTACTTTGATCCAAGGGACCGGCAAAACTGCCACGTGCTTACCAAGATTCAAAACAAAAAATGACAAGTGTTCATCTCAGGCGACATACTTATCGCGCACTGCAGGATCTAATGAAGTTTGAGATGCGAGAAAAATCAAGAACTGTAGGGATTAAACAAGCAGTGGAGGATATAATTGATCGTAAGTTTTTGCTTACTTTTGATTCAATCGTTTCAAAACTGATCCAGGATTATAAGAAAAATAACAAGATTAAATAATTTGATGATTTAATGATTTGGGTTCGTTCTTTTTATATTAGGCATCCCCTCTATTGCCAAAATGACAAGCAGGGAATTGTTTATCAAGCTGAAATTAAAGAAAGTAAAGGAAGGATTACTTTTGACTCTTGATGAAAACCAATTGGGATTTTACTTCGGAAAGAAAGTTCTCCGACTCGGACTGCGGATTCCATCGGGAATTTGGTCGAAGGCAAGATGCAGTTTAGTCAATATATGCGTCAGGCGAACGGATTGCTATGTACGACGGCAGCCACCAATGATCCGCCACCGTCGCCGCTGCTTTCTCCAGCCCATCACCGCAGTGATCGGCCTGAGATCCCGCTCCACACCATCACCGTCCCCGGCCCGCCGGTCCCGAAGCAGCGCCCTCGACGCAACGCCAGGGGCGTCTGGTACACGCCCTCGCGGACGAAGCGATACGAAGAGAAGGTGGGATGGCACGCACGCTCAGCGGGGCTCTCAGCGGCTCTCACGGGATCGGTGAAGCTGGAGATACGCCTCTGGCTTCCGGACCGCCGGCGCCGCGACATCGACAATATCGCGAAGAGCATCGCCGACGGGTTGAACGGTGTCGCCTGGGAGGACGACAGCCAGGTGACGGAGTTGGTGGTGAGCAGGGCCGGGATCGACCCGAACCGCCCGGAGATACCACTGGTTCTCCAAAGGCATACTGGACTTTGTCTGCGAGCCTCACAGCGCCATCTGCTCTGAACAGAGAGGAGAGAAGATATTGAATATGGTGGCAGGAGAGAGCGGTGAGTCGAGGAAGATCTCGACGGAACTCTCCCATGAAAAACCGGAACACCTCCTCAAGGAACTGAAGAAACTGCAGTCCCTCGATCTCCCTACTCACCATGAGGTTCTTTTGGAGGATATTCATCCGGATCGGTTGAAGAAGATCTTTTTAAAGACTTATGAACACCAGCCAGAAAATTTTGAAACCCTAATGGGGATGGAAGGGGTAGGACCCAAGACCATCCGTGCTCTGAGTCTGATCGCAGAGTTAGTCTATGGTGTCCCTGCGAGCCATCGAGACCCTGCCCGCTACGCCTTCGCCCATGGGGGAAAAGACGGACATCCCTATCCGGTAGATCGAGAAAATTATGATCGGTCCATACAGATTTAGAGGATGCTATCCATAGGGCGAAAATTGGAAATCGAGAACAATTTGAGGCATAAAACGGTTGGAGGAGACAAGAGTTCGAAAGGGAGGGTACAATGGAAGAGATTGAAATCGGTAGGGTCTCCGACTACTTTGCCAAGATCGGCGTTGCCGGGATTGAGATCACCGCTGACGAACTCTCAGTGGGGGATACCATTCACATCAAAGGATATACAACCGATCTCACCCAGGTGGTGGAATCTATACAGATCGAGCATGAAAAAGTGGAGAAGGCAAAGACCGGTGACTCCATCGGAATCAAGATGACGGATCGGGTCCGTCCCAACGACAAGATCTTCAAGGTCGTTGAGTAAGGAAATTGGAAAATAGTTTTTAGAAGTTAGAAATAAGTAATAGAAATTGGAGAATAAAAATTTGAATAACCCTTCACTAATTTCCATTTTAAAATGACCTTTACCCAATTCTAATATCCTATAACGAATTTCACATGGGACAATAGCAGTGCAGACTCTAATAGCGGTTGTCTTCACCCTCTCCCTCTTGATCCTCTTTCACGAGTTCGGCCATTTCCTCTTTGCCAAGATCTTCGGGGTAAGGGTCCTCCGCTTCTCCCTTGGATTGGGTCCCAAGATCTTTGGGTTCAAAGGGGGAGAAACGGAATACATGGTCTCCTGGCTTCCCTTTGGCGGATATGTGAAACTGGCAGGAATGGAGGAAGGAGAGATCAAGGGGGAACCCGGAGAGTTTTCGGGTAAACCCATCTGGTCAAGGGCCCTCATCATATTTGCCGGACCTCTCCACAATTTCATTCTGGCGGCGGTCGTCTTCTACTTCGTCGCCCTTCTCTTCGGGCAACAGATTATTGGAACGACAGTCGTGGGAAGGATCGCTCCGGACTCCCCGGCAGCCCTTGCTGGAATACAATATAAGGACCGAATTCTCTCCGTGAATGGGCACACTGTCACCCATTGGGAAGAAGTTTTTGAGCGCCTCTCGTCAAGAAAAGAGGGAGTGAATTCCCTAAAAATGGAGCGAGAGGGGGTGATGCGGGAGATCTCCTTACCTCCTTCTGAGGATTTTGGGCTAATCCCTTTTATTGGACCTGTGATCGGGGATGTGGAGAGTGGGAGCCCTGCCGATCAAGCGGGGATTCAAGAAGGGGATGTGATCCTCTCTATTAATGGGGAAAGGATTGAGGAGTGGGAGGATATGGTGGAGATCGTTCACGGAAGCCCAGATTCCCTGCTCCAGTTTGAATGGAAAAGGGGTGAGGAGGTCTATTCTGCTGAGATCCGCCCCAAAAAGCGTCAAGCCCTCGTGGATGGAGGGATGAAAGATATCGGTCTCATAGGAGTGATGATGCGGATGGACCGGCAAGTATTAGGACCCCTGAAATCCATTCGTGTGGCTATTGGCATGACCTCTTTCATTACCTACCGCATCCTCCACTTCATCGGACAACTCTTCCGGGGAGAGATGTCGGTCACCCTTTTAGGAGGTCCCATCTCCATCGTCCGGTTGACAGGACAGAGTGCACGATGGGGGTTGGAGAACTTGATGCAATTCGTAGGTCTTCTCTCCATCAACCTCGCTGTCTTCAACCTCTTCTTCATCCCTCCCCTGGATGGAGGCTATCTCGTCTTCCTCCTGTTCGAAGGGATTCGAAGAAAGCCTCTCTCCCGGAAAGCAAAGTTGATTTTCCAGAATGTAGGCATCGCCTTATTGTTGATTATGGTCATCTTTGTCACTTTCAATGATATTATGCGAATCGGGAGATGAAATGGTCAGCGGATTAATTGGATGAATCTGCTGATGAAA
>JADFOU010000258.1 GCA_022562655.1 candidate division TA06 bacterium | reverse complement strand
AATAAGACAAAAATTAGCGACAAGCAGTGTATTATTTTGGCGATTCTTGCTATTGAGCACTTCTCTGCAATCATCTCTCCTCCATTTTTATGAAATAGTACCTAAAGATGGGTACTTTGATTTTGTGATTACATGACCAGCTTAACAAAAAGTAGGCGAATTTTTTTAATATTCAGATGCAATTGTAAAGTATTTTAGTAGGAGTGTCAAGAAAATATGGCACAAGTTTGTCAGTCCAGTTCAAAGATAGATTCTTCTTCTTGGATCTCTTCTACAGGGGGTGGGGGTTCTTGAACTTCCTTCTTTAGACCTCGATCTTCGAACCACGCCAAGAGGGTGAGGGTGATAACTCCAAGGACAAGAAAAGTGAAAACTCCTGTGGCGATGGGTCTTTTCACAATTCTTCGCTCAGATTTACGGTCTAAGAAGGGAACCAAGAGGAGGAGAAGGATGAGGAGGTTGGGGATGAGAAAGGTGCCGAGGATTTCAAAGGGACCTTCAAAGTATTTCAGAAGTTGGAAGAGGAATAGGAAATACCAGTCGGGTCTTGGAATGAAAGTTGCATCGGTTGGATCCGCAACGGCTTCCATGGGGACGGTACGGAAGAGGGCGAACAGGGCGATGATGACAAAGACGATGAGGCAGAAGAGGCTGTCTTCGAAGAGTTGATAGGGATAGAAGGGTTTTCCAGACTTCATCTCTCCCTCAGTATTTCGAGGAAGACCGGAGGACCCATGGAGACGAATGAGGAGGAGGTGGAGGGCGACGAGGAGAAAGGCGGCGGCGGGAAGGAAAATGATATGAAGGGCATAGAAACGGGTGAGGGTCACTGCACCGACCTCATCGCCACCCTGGAGAACTTTCATTAATGGTTGCCCAATGATAGGAACCGTTCCAGGGATCTGGGTTCCCACCACGGTTGCCCAGTATGCCTTCTGGTCCCAGGGGAGGAGATAGCCAGTAAACCCGAAACCGAAGACAATCAAGAGGAGGGTAACCCCAACAATCCAGGTTACCTCCCTGGGACGTTTGTACGATGCGAAGAAGAAGACCCGGAGGAGGTGGAGAAAGACGGCGATCACCATGGCACTGGCGCCGTAGTGATGGAGACCACGGATAAACCGTCCAAATGTGACCTCGTTGGTGATGTATTGGACGCTGTTGTAGGCATGTTCAGGAGAGGGGGAGTAGTAGAAGGCCATGAAGGCACCGGTGACCGCCTGGAGGATGAGGAGGAAGAAGACGACGGCTCCCAGAGAGAAGAGCCAGTTCATGTGGCGGGGGAGGGGTTCCTCTAAATGCTTCTTTGTCCAGGTGAGAGGGAGTCTTTGATCAAGCCAATTATAAAGTTTCATGTTTTTCACCACCCTGCCTGCCTGACCGGTAGGCAGGCCTGCCGGCAGGCAAGTAAGACACGAAGCATATTTAGGTTTTGATTTATATTGAAAAAAAATGTGTCCTTTGTGCCTTTGTGGTAAATAGATTTTGTGTTATCTCTGCGTCTCTGCGGTGCATGTTCGTTCACGATTCACGGACGTATAGGATCCCACTCTCGATCTTTGTCTGAAGGTGAGTCAAAGGTTTCGGGGGAGGACCTTCAATCACTTTTCCCTCAGCATCATACACCCCTCCGTGGCAAGGGCAGAGGAACTGTTGTCTCTTATCGCTCCATCGAACATTGCAGCCCAGGTGAGTGCAGGTTCGGGAGAAGACGATGAAGTCCTCGCCGCCCAGATGGGTGACATAAACCGACCGCTTCTTGTTGGCTTTGATCCACCCATCCTGATAGAGAAATTCATAGTCCACCTTCTGGTATCGGCTCCCTTTGAGGAGCATCACAAGCCCGATGTCCACCCACTTTTCTACGGATTTTTTGAAAAGAGGGGAGAGGAGAGAACCAACAAGGGGGATGGAACTCGCCATTCCAATGAGACCGGCGATAATCCCAATCCCCCATTCAAAGAATTTTCTTCGGGCGAAGGGTTGATTTTCCATCAGCGGATTAAGTGGATTGGATCTGTTAAATCGGCTGATTCTCAGAAATGCGATTTATTTAATAAATATCAATTTCCCTGCTTCTATCGTTTCCTTTTCATTTTGCAATTTATAAAAATACATACCCGTAGATATCCCCCCTCTCGTAATTTTTACCTCATTTGTTCTAATACCTTCTATCCGTTTTACTTCTTTTCCCAATAAGTCATAGAGTACAAAAGTATAGTTTTCTGATATTTGAGACTTGAACTTCATAAGTGTCGAAGAGCTAAAGGGGTTGGGATAAATTTGAATTTTAACCCGACTTATCGGAATGATTTCCTCCTGTAAACCTGTAGTGCCACAGATCACACTATCAACGGTTGCCGCGTTGCTGACGATGGTTGCAGTATTATTGATAATGGCCCCTGACCCGATCCATGTCGCTGTTGAATTAACCACAGTTGAAGTACTCCCTACAATTGTATTCGTAGGTGACTGGTTACATCCACTATTACCATCCTCATCGGTTTTGATCAAATAAACATCTTTGCTTCCCGCTCCAAAACTCTCAGTGTAACCTGCAATGATAAAGCCTCCGTCAACAGTTTGTTGAACTGACCAGCCACGATCGTCACTTGTTCCTCCGAAAGATTTTGCCCAAATGAGTCCGCCATTAGCATCTGTACGAATCAAATAAACATCTCCATTCGTTCCAAAACTCTGCGTGTATCCTGCCACCACATACCCACTATCTGCCATTTGCTGAACAGAATAGCCATAATCTGATAAAGGTCCTCCATAGGTCTTTGTCCAAAGAGTATCCCCATTGCTATCCGTCTTGATCAAATAAACATCTGATAGACCTTCCCCAAAGCTCAGTGTGTATCCTGCTATAATATATCCGCCATCGGTAGTCTGCTGAACGGAATAGCCATAATCAGAAGCGCTGCCGCCGTAGGATTTAGTCCACAACGTGTCACCCAAGCTATCTGTCTTGACCAGATATACATCTGCCATGCCTTCTCCAAAACTGAAACTTTCTGCAACCATAATATAACCACCATCAGTGGTCTGGTGTACGGATCTTAAATAATCGCCACTGCTTCCTCCATAAGTTTTTGTCCATAAGGTATCCCCATTACCATTTGTCTTGATTAGATAAATTTCATGTGCTCCTGCTCCAAAGCTGCTGGTATGTGCTGACACAATATAACCGCCATCTGTGGTCTGTTGCATAGAATATGCCCCATCCGGACTGCTCCCTCCGTAAACTTTTGACCATAAAGGTTCACCATTTGCATCAACCTTGATAAGGTAAACATCATGACTCCCTGCTCCAAAACTCCCGGTATGTGCCCCAACAATAAATCCTCCATCTGTGGTCTGTTGCACTGTCCACCCATAATCTATATTGCTTTCTCCATAAGTTCTTGTCCATATCATATTTCCATTGTCGTCTGTCCGGATCAAATAAACATCCCGACCCCCTGCTCCAAAACTCTCCGTATATCCTGTGATGATATACCCTCCGTCAGTCGTTTGCCGAACGGAATAGCCATAATCCGTTCCAGCTCCTCCAAATGTTTTCTGAAAAGTTACCTGGGCATTTGTGCGAAACGGATAAATGCTCATACAGTAA
>JADFOU010000257.1 GCA_022562655.1 candidate division TA06 bacterium | reverse complement strand
GAGGCTCCTACCATCTTAGCAACTACCGGGAGTGCATCTCAAAAGAGGATTGAGGAGTTTGAGAAGAGAGGAATCGAGGTCTGGGTTCTCAAATCGAATGGGAATGGGCGAGTGGATGTAGAGGATTTACTCAAGGAAGCGGGACGGAGGGAGATCACTTCGATCTTGGTGGAAGGGGGGGCAGAGATCTTCGCTGCATTCCTCCCCTTTGGGGATAAACTCCTCTATTTCATTGCCCCAAAGATTTATGGAAATGGAACCCCTGCCTTTGGGGACCCCCTTTCCGGGCAGAATCGGATGTCCGCCTCAGGAGGATATTCCCTCTCTCAATGCCGATGGGAGCAGGTGGGAGAGGATCTACTGGTAGAAGGATACTTAAAGAAATAGAAATTGGTTATTGGTAAATGGTGATTCGTTAAAATGAAATCGATCTTTGAAAGTTTCTTTTGAGTGAATCCAATTCTATTCTCTCCGTCTATCGCGCTTTATTACAAATTACCATTCACGAATTACTAATCACCGTTTTATCCAATGTTCACCGGAATTGTTGAAGAACTGGGAAAGATACAGAAGGTAGTTCGGAGAAGAGGGGGAAAACGGTTCACCATCGAGGCTGAAGAGGTGGTGAAAGATCTCCAAGTGGGAGAGAGCCTCTCTGTGAATGGAACCTGCCTGACCATCCTTTCAGTGAAGTCTGGAGACAACTCCCGAAAGAAAGAACTCCGAAACCCGAAACACGAAATTGAGGTGGAGGCCGGTGAGGAGACCTTGAAGAGGACAACTCTTACCCATCTTCGCCCCGGGGAGCGGGTGAATTTAGAGCGGGCCCTCCGGGTGGGGGACCGATTGGGTGGTCATTTCGTACTGGGGCATGTAGATGGAATAGGAAAAATTCGAAGGAAGAAGGTCCTCGCAAGTTCCACCCTTCTGGAGATAGATTCCCCTCAAGACTTTTCCTCCTATCTTGTTGAGAAGGGGTCCATCAGTGTCGATGGAGTAAGCCTGACCATTGTCTCCACCCGGAAAAATCGCTTCTCCATCTCTATTCTCCCTTATACCCAAAAGGTCACTACATTAGGTTCACGAAAAATCGGGGACGAGGTCAATATAGAAACAGATATGATCGCCAAACATATCCATAAAATCAGCAGATAGTAGATTGCATATAGCATACAGGGACTACTTACAAATGAATATTGGAATATGGTGATTGGTGGCTGGTTAAATCCTGACCTGTCGTCAGGACAGGTTTAACCATTTAACCATTTAACCATTCAACCAGAATGAGGGAAAAGATGAGTCAATTTAATGGAATACCGGAGGCCCTTAAGGCCATTCGCCGGGGGAAGATGATCATTGTTGTGGATGATGAGGATCGAGAGAATGAAGGGGATCTGGTGATGGCTGCGGAGAAGGTGAGCCCCGAGGCGATCAATTTCATGACCAAGTATGGGAGAGGTCTTATCTGCCTACCGGTGACCGGAAAACGATTGGATGAACTGAAGATTCCCACTATGGTAACTCGAAATTCCTCGCTTTTAGGGACACCATTCACTGTCACAATTGATGCGGTTCATGGAACAACGACGGGATCCAGTGCCCACGACCGAGCCCGGACGATCCGGGCAGTTGTGGACCCTTCAACAAGATCAGAGGATTTAGCCCGCCCCGGTCATATCATGCCCCTTCGAGCCATGGAGGAGGGAGTTCTCCGGCGGGCAGGACATACAGAAGCCACGGTAGACCTGGCTCGCCTTGCCGGTTTTTATCCCGCTGGAGCCCTCTGTGAGATTTTGGACAAAGATGGTTCTATGGCTCGCCTCCCGAGTCTCAAGAAAATTGCCAAGGAGCACAACCTCCAACTCATCACCATCAAAAACCTGATCCAATATCGAATGGCTCGGGAGAAATTGGTGGCTCGAGTTGTTTCTGCCAACCTCCCCCTGGATATGGGGGAGTTCAAACTTCATGTCTATGAGTCCATATTAGATAACTACCATCACTTAGCTCTTGTGAAGGGGGAGGTAAAAGGAAAGAAGAATGTGCTGGTACGGGTCCATTCCCAGTGCCTTACCGGAGATGTCTTCGGTTCTCTCCGATGCGACTGTGGGGACCAGATGAAGAAAGCCCTCTCTTTGATTGCAAAGGAGGGAAAGGGGGTCTTCCTCTACATGCGCCAGGAAGGTCGGGGGATCGGACTTGCAAACAAAATCAAGTCCTATGCCCTTCAGGAGCAAGGGTTGGATACCGTAGAGGCCAATATCGCCCTGGGATATGAGCCCGACCTTCGGGATTATGGTATCGGTGCCCAGATCCTCGTGGATTTGGGCCTATCCACCATTCGAATCCTGACCAATAACCCCCGAAAGGTGGTGGGCGTTGAGGGATATGGTTTGAAGGTGGTGGAACGGATCTCCATTCAGATCCCTCCTAAAAAGACAAATATCAAGTATCTGAAGACGAAACGGAATAAGTTAGGGCATATCTTGGATATGTAACTTGAAAAAACAAATTTCAACCACAAGATTACACGAGATTTACACTGATAATTTGAGAGTTAAAGGCAACAAAGATTAAATGATAATCTTATGAAAATCTGTTGAATTTCGTGGTTTTGGGATTTGATGTGGACTTGAAGGTGTGAGAATTGAGTAATAAAAAAATCTACGAGGGGCAATTATCCGCCAAGGGGAAACAATTCGGAATCATCTTCTCTCGATTCAATGACCTCTTGGGAGAAAAGCTCCTCCAAGGTGCTCTCGACTGTCTGAAACGTCATGGGGCGGATCCTGGAAAGATTGAGGTCGTCAAAGTTCCCGGTTCCTTTGAAATCCCTACTGTAGCCCACCTCCTTGCACGATCGGGACGGTTTCATGCTCTCCTCTGTTTAGGTGTCCTAATTCGTGGGGAAACTCCCCATTTCGACCTGATCGCCAGGGAAGTCACGAAGGGAGTGTCAGAGGTGGGACGAGAGACCGGAGTTCCTACCCTATTTGGAATTGTCACAGCGGAAAATTTGGAACAGGCGATGGAGCGGGTCGGAACGAAGTTAGGAAATCGAGGATGGGATTGCGCTCTTGCAGCCATTGAGATGGCAGACCTCGTGGCACGTTTGAATTTAAAAAAGTAGGGACGTTCAATTGAACCCTTCTACAGCTGTTCTTTGAATCATGGGGAAGCGGAGAAAAGCCAGAGAAAAAGTTCTCATGTCTCTCTATCGGATGGACATGAGCGGTGAGAGACTGGAAGGGATCTTGAAATCCGCCTTAGGAGAATCCCAAGATGAGATAGATCCCTTCACTGAGGAACTCATCAAAAAGATCTCCGTTCATCTCCAGGAGATTGACGAGATCATTGGGAAAATCACAGAGAACTGGGAGTTTCAGAGGATAGCCATAATTGACCGTAATATCCTTCGCTTTGCCATCTGCGAGCTCCTCTACTTTGAAGAGATTCCGACAAAAGTGACAATTGACGAGGCGATTGAAATTGCCAAGAAATACTCTACAGAGGAGTCAGGCCGGTTTGTAAATGGGATTCTGGATCGAGCAGCAAAGGAAATAAATTTAAAATAACGATTTCCAATCCGCCTGCCAAACCCGAACCTCTTCGCACT
>JADFOU010000256.1 GCA_022562655.1 candidate division TA06 bacterium | reverse complement strand
GCAACTTTCATCGATCTAAAATCTTAAGACTTTAGACAATAGACTATAGACAATTGACTTTAGTCTAAAGTCCAAAGTCTAATGTCCAGAGTCTGAATCTTCAAGCAGGAGGACAAAGGCAAGGGCAGAACTGCCTGTATGGGAGAGGCTCAAGAGGACCTTCCGTCTCCCTACCAATTCTTTTACCAGACCTTCCAGGAAAACTTGGGGCTGGCTCCGTTCATCATCTAAGATTTCCATATCCTTCCACCGGACTCCCCCATACATTCCAGTTCCTATCGCCTTAAGGATCGCCTCCTTGGCGGCAAAGCGTGCAGCATAGGATTGATACTTATTCCTCCTCCCTTCGCAAAATTCAATCTCCCTCGGGGTAAAGACCCTTTTCAAAAATCTTCCATCCCACCGCTCAATGGTCTCTCGGATCCGAGGAATCTCCACAAGATCAACTCCCACACTGGTCATATAAATATCAGTGGCAGTAGCAGGTGGCAGGAGCAGTCGACTGCCACTGCAACTGCGCTCCGTCGCCGAAGCTTTGGAGCGTAGGTGACAAACTGCTACTTGGAACTAGAATTTTCGATGTCTACAATCTCAATCAGCTGGAGGATATCTTGAATCTCAAAGTCTGCGCCCGAATTCTGGGTTCCAAAGAGATCCCCATATTGGGAGAAGACAGTCTTCATCCCCACCTTTCGGGCTCCTTCAATATCTCTCTCCGCCCAGTCTCCCACCATCATCGCCTCTTCTGCCTTCACCCCCAACTGGGAAAGGGCTTTTTGAAAGGGCAAGGAGGCGGGTTTTTTCTTCCCTGTATCATCAAAGGTGACCACGGAATCAAAGAAGTGTTCGATGTGGAGTTCCGCAAGCCTGAGCCAGACCTGGAGTCTTGAAGCATCTGAAAGAAGAGCCAGCTTCAACCCCCTTCTCAGAAGTGCCATCAATGTGGGAATGACATGGGGATAGAGAGCCATCGCCCCATCCTTCGCCCTCCGATACCCAACAATCCCTGCTGACAGGATTCTGTAGTCAATCTCCCCTTGAACCTGCTGGAGGAACTTATCAAGGATATTCTGATCCTCAATGTTCCCCTCCCTTTCGTAGATTTTATGGATCTTTTGTCGGGCAGTCTCCCGGTCTAAATTTAGACCCGCATCGATCATGGCCTCCACAGAAGCGGAGATGGCCTCCTCTTTTATCTTCATGAAGTCCACGAGGGTGTTGTCGAGGTCAAATATGACTGCCTTAATCATTAAAAAGACTTTTAAATGGTAGTTGGTAATTGGTTAACTTAAAGCCTTCACTATTTAACCAATCACTATTTAACCATTTAACCAATGCTTGGGTCTACTTTGTTGCTGGCCCAATGCTCGATCCAATAGAGAGTTCTCCGTTATCAATCCGGATGTGATAACCACAGGAAGGATTGGAACAGACCCACGCCTTATAACGGATCTCCGCTCCGTCCCTTCCATAGTCCGAAAGGGGAAGTAAGACCCCCTTCTCACATTTGAGGCACTTTGGATATTCCACGCTCACCACCCCCTTCATTTCTGGTTCAATAGTAATTCTCCTACACTGAGGTAAGGCTATTATGCAACAGAGATCCCTGGCTGCCGCCCCGAGCCCGATTCTCCATAGCCCCACCCACGGGCGGGCAGGACAGGCTTCGATTCGGTGATTCGTTAAATTTAACCATTTAACGATTTAACCAATAACCGCCGTATTTTTTGCTTTTCGACTCGCATGATCCGCCGAACGGATGGGTTCTGGTAGACGATACCCTCGACAACATTTTAGGACAATCTCCACTGATGTCTCTAAATCAATTTTGTGACCGGGAGAGATAAAGAGAGGCTTGACAGAATTCCGGGTTCTCACAACACTACCAATTCTCTTCTGTTTGAGGGTAAGGGGAGTCACTGAACCCATTACTCGATCAGGCTCTTCATACTCTCCGACAAGCCTTGACTTGGCGCATCCAATGGTTGGCTTATCCAGAAGGAGACCGATGTGGGAGGCAAGGCCCAATCCCCTCGGATGGGCAACCCCCTGACCGTCGATGAGGAGAATATCTGGATCCTTATGGATTTTCTCCAGGGCATTGAGGAGTATCGGTCCTTCCCGAAAGGAGAGGAACCCCGGAACATAGGGGAAATCCAAATCCTTCTCTACTACCACCTCCTCAATCATCTGAAGATCCGGGAAGGTGAAGATCATCACCGCTCCGTAACCCCTTTTCCGATTGAATGACACATCCAGACCTGCAATCGTTGAGATCTCCCCAAAACCATTTTGGAATCTGATTCCCGAACGCAACTCCTCCTGAATCCTGACCCCCTCTTCAGTAGAAACCTTCCAGGGATGGGTGATGACCGGTCTCATTCAAAAATGGGTTATTTAATCCTTTCAGAAATACGAAGATCAAAGATCGCCTTGATCTCTCCATAATTGTCTGATGTGAGCGTGATGGTCTTCACATCCTCTCTCGCCTGGATCCGTCTCACAAACGGATCACTGCCCTGATAAATCGTCCCCAGAACCTTTTTGGGAGAGTCCAGGGCCACCGAAACCGCATCTTGGAATTTCATGGAGAGGAGTTCCATCTTTCCGATCTCATCGATCACCACAATCTCTCTCTCACGGACCGCTTCGAAGATCGCTTGAACCCCGATCCTCTCCAGTTCTTCCAGATGAACTTGGTACCGCCCGACACGATAAGCCCGCCTCTGGTGTGTCCCATTTACGGAGGCGAGGATTCCCCTCACTCCCGACAGGGTCTCAATCTCAAACCCGATTCTCTTTCCTTTTTCACGGATCTCCCGGGTGTAGAAGCCGCCCGCCTGCCGCGCCCGACCCCCCTGCCCTTCGGGAGTGAAGGATTGGATGACCTCTCGGATCAACGTGGTTTTTCCGACACGAGGTCTGCCAGTCAAAAGGAAGTTCTTGATCATATATCCCTTCGATTGATATTTATCAGAAAGTCTCCATGAAGTCAAGGCAGAAATCGAATTTCTCTGTTTCTGAACAGCCACGCCCCCTTGCCCGATTCGGGCGGGTAGGAGAAATCCTACCATCAGCCTTTCTCGCTTTATTAATAAAGCGAGAAAGGCATAGAGAAATTACATACCTGAATCTTTACGAAATCCCTCCTGATCTGAATGGGAAGCATTTGAACTCAAAATGGTTGACAACCCCCCAAAAATTGTGCTATCGTTTCGATCGTAGCGTTGTCAGTCCTGCCCGGCGGTGGGTTTGGCGAAGGGGTATCGGGGGCAGCAGAGGAAGAACACTTTTTACTACTGCAACCTAAATTCTTGAATTTCAGCCTGACCCTATTGTCCCAAGGAGAAAAGATGGGAGAAAGGAAAGAGAGAGGCAAACCTCTGCGTAAAAAGAAGAAGGAAATCCATTTTGCGGAGAAGCTGTCTTCTCAGGCGGATGAGTCCATCGACCGGCAGATGGCGGAGGAAGAGTTGCGGAGGTCCCGTGAAGAATTGCGGAATTTAACACGGTATTTACAATCCGTGAGGGAAGAGGAGAGGACCCACATCGCCCGGGAGATGCATGATGAACTGGGACAGATACTCACTGTCTTGAAACTGGACCTGTTGGGATTGAAAGATGAA
>JADFOU010000255.1 GCA_022562655.1 candidate division TA06 bacterium | reverse complement strand
CGCCTGGTCGACCGATTCAAGGTCCTTTAGAATAAAGTCGTCTTCCATCTCTTGAAAACTTTTCAAGGAATCCTCATACGCATCATAAGCTCTCAAAACATGGGCGAATGCATCGGCATCGTTGACTTGGGTAAAATTAAGTCCCCGATCAGGAAATGCACACAGGAGTGGAGAATCCACAAGACCCAACTGTATCGATGTTACCTTTTTAGACTGCTCTTCTTCGGCAAGTTTTTTAAGGCGATCATCAGCGACATCCACCATTGCCAGATGCGCTTTCTGATCGGCTAAAACATGAGGAGACTGGGGACCTCCAATGGCTAAAAAAGTAGAGGTTTTCCCCGATTGAGATGTTCCAATGAGACCAAGTTTCATCAAGTTATTTTAACACAGATAAATTTTTTATGCTATAATCCTCCCCGACGGAGGAATCATGGCGCACCTTGTCTTAATCCGACATGGACAATCCCAATGGAACCTTGAAAATCGCTTCACGGGGTGGATCGATATTTCCCTTTCCGATATGGGACGCCTTGAGGCCCGAAAAGGCGCTGAAAAAATAAGGGGCATTCGGTTTGAAAAGGCATTTACTTCTTGTCTCAAACGGGCCCATGAGACGCTCGACATCGTCCTGGAAGTGATTGGGCAGGAAGGGATGCCGGTTGAAAAAGATCAGGCCCTCAATGAGCGCCATTACGGCGAGCTTCAGGGCCTGAATAAAGATGAAATGAGGAAAAAGTTTGGTGAGAAACAGGTTCACCTATGGCGGCGGAGTTACGACGTGGCGCCCCCTGGCGGCGAGAGCTTAAAAGATACGGCGGCGAGAACTCTTCCCTACTTTAAGGAAAAGATCCTCCCGGAAGTTCAATCCGGAAAAAACATTCTTGTCTCGGCCCATGGGAATAGCCTGAGATCCATCGTCATGGCGCTCGACCCACTAACCCCGGAAGAGGTCACAAAACTTGAAATCGCAACAGGCGCCCCCATCGTCTACGAGATCGACCCCTCCGGAAAGATCCTCAAGAAAACCGTCCATACCTTCTAACGTCACCCACACAAAGTCTTCCTATAAATATCTCCTTGCGTACGCATAGAGATATTCTTGCGCATAACCGGCCGCTTCCCCGAACCGTTGATGAGCAAATCGCTGCATCTTCCGGAGTGTCTTCCGACGCCCATGAAAATAGAGTTTCCGAAGTGAGCGTTCGATCCAGAGATCGATCGGAAAAGCATCGGTCTTTCCCAAAGAAAAAAGGAGAATGCAGTCTGCCACCTTCTCCCCAACTCCGGGAAGGGTGAGGAGACATTTTTTCGCTTCAGCCGTCTCCATCTTCCGTAGCGCTTCCCAATCCCACCTCTTTTGTGCAATGATTTTTGCTGTCTCTAAAAGATACCGATCCCGAAAACCGGGATGAATCGACTGAAGTTGGTCCTTTGTCAAAAAAGCGAGAGTCTTTGCCGAAGGAAAGGTATAACGTAACACCCCATTCGATCCTACTTTTTCTCCAAAGCGCTCAGAGAGAGACTCCACAAGCAGACTAATCCGCTTGACGTTATTAAAGATGGAGAAGATATAGGAGATGAGGCATTCCCAAGGGTCCTGATCGAGAATCCGGAGCCCCCAGAATTCGTTGAGGGGAGATTCGAGAATCGGGTCCTTGCGTAACGGTGAAAGCGTCTCTCGAAGATCCGAGGAAAGAGAGAAATAACGGACTACCTCCGCTTTCGAAACAAGGGGATCACTTTCAACCGACAAGGTCTCTCCCTCTTGGGAGACCTTCCATAAAGACTCTTTGACAACCCCCACATACCCTTTTTCCTCACGCTTCCAGCGGAAGGCCTGTCCGCATTCAAGGGTATGACGCAAATTGAAGTCAGAAACGTGGAGGTTCATTGACATTGACTCATTCGAACGCCGGGATACCTATAAGGCAAAGGGTGACGCAGCCCAGGGCTCCCACATTCGCCTGCAGGCTAAAGCCGAAGCCGAATGTGGGAAAAGGTTGCGGCAGGACCCCGAGGCCATAGGTGTCCTATTCCATTTTGGAGAGGGTGATCTCTTTTTGGGCCTGGTATCTTCCCTTTTTATCTTTATAAGAGACCTCACATACCTCATCCGCCTCGTAAAAAATAACCTGCCCGATCCCCTCAAACGCATAGACCTTTGCGGGAAGTGGCGTGGTATTAAAGATCTGAAGGGTCGCATACCCTTCCCACTCCGGCTCAAAGGGTGTGACATTGATGAGGATACCGCATCGGGCGTAGCTTGATTTCCCGACGCAAAGGGTGAGAATATTTCTCGGGATCTTAAAATACTCTGCCGTCTTCCCCAATATAAAAGAATGAGATGCCAGGGTACAGATCGATCCTTTAAAATCGACAAAACAGGCCGGGTCGAGATGCTTGGGATCTATAAAGGTCGCCCGGGTCGGATCGAAGATCTTAAACTGGTCAGAGAGCGTGATGTCATACCCATAGGAAGAAACACCATAAGAGATGACGCCCTTCGAAACCTGCCTTTCCTGAAACGGTTTGATCATTTCATGATGCTTACACATTTCCCGGATCCAGCGGTCTGATTTAATGCTCATCTTCGTCCTCCAGAATGAGTTTCCTTAAGTATTTAAACGGAAGTGAACCCTCTCTCAAAAGCCGCGTATGAAATTCTCCGAGGCGGAAATGTCGGCTGCGATGGTACTCTTCCCGGAGTTTCAAGATTTCCTGCTTTCCCACAAGATAACTCGAAGGCTGCGTCGGTTCTAAAAGGTAACGTCGAATCTCACGGACGGCGGAATCATGCGGCATCGACACCTCCCGCTTCAAAAAGTCAACGCCTTCTTTTGCCGTCATGCGTCCTGTATGAAGTTTGGCATCCAGAATCACACGGGCAGCGCGCCAGAGATGGTTTTTCATGAGAAGAAGATACGTTTTGGAATCCGGATCAAATCCCTCTTCCAGCATCATCTCCTCACAATAGAAAGCCCATCCCTCTGCTAGCACATCATCCTGGAGAAACTTCCGGACCGGCGAAGGATGCGCATTCTGCCAGGTAAACTGAAGGTGATGGCCGGGGTAGGCTTCATGAATGACAGTCAACCGCACCTCCTGAAGGGAATGTTCTTTTAAAAGCGACCGGACCTTCCGGGCACTCCCGAAAGCAGGGGTAACATAGAAAATGCCGCGAGGATTCTTTTCAAGAGGTGCAGGCGGAAGATACGCCGCATATGGAATAATCGGACGCTCATAAACCGGCGTTTCGGTGAGGAGGAGCTTATCTTGATCGGGGAACTCTACAATCTTCTTCTCAACAATAAACCGCTTCACCTTACTAAGGACCTTTTGATACTCCTGGACAAGTCGTTTCGGGTTCGGAAGATCGAGGCGGCTTTTATAAAGGATCGCCCGCCAATCCTGACGGGGATCAATCAACTTCGAAATCATCCGGATTTTCTTTTTGTATTTTGCCAACTCCTCCTCGCCCATCTCCGAGAGGGACTTAGCATTATACGAAAGGAGGTGCGCTTCTTTCAGGATAAAATCGAAAAGTTCACGGCCGATTGCACCAGAACCCCTTGCTTTTGGGAGGAGGGTTCTCCTCAAGAACGTTCCATACGCCTCAAGGGCCCTGAGC
>JADFOU010000254.1 GCA_022562655.1 candidate division TA06 bacterium | reverse complement strand
ATGGCAGGCAGTTGGCAGTAGCAGTAGCAGGGAACGGCAGTGGCACGAATCGGGCAGGCAGTTGGCAGTGGCGGATACAAAACTCTTTAAATCTGTGTATTCTTAGCGAACTTTGTTGAAAACCCTTCGTAGCCCGTTGTGGCGTAGGAGGGCGTCTTTACGAGAGATATGATTGAATCCATTGCGAACGTGATTGATCAGACTCTCTTGAAGCCTGAGGCTACCCAAGAGGAAATCAAGATATTCTGCCACGAGGCATTGAAATACGATTTTGCGGCAGTCTGTATCAACCCCTACTGGGTTCCTATTGCTGTGGAGATTCTGAGGAAATCAGGAATCAAGGTTTCAAGCGTTGTGGGATTTCCTTTGGGAGCAACGACGACAAAAGCAAAGGTTGAGGAGGCTACTTTCTGCCTTGCAAAGGGTGCCAGAGAGATAGAGATGGTGATGAATATTGGTGCGTTGAAGTCAGGGGATCTGGATGGGGTCCTAACTGACATTGGGGAGGTAGTGGATAGTGTTCGACCGGATGCCATAGTAAAAGTGATATTGGAAACCCATCTCTTGACCCAAGAAGAGATGGAGAGGGCTGCCCTGATTGCCAGAGATGGGGGAGCACAATTTGTCAAGACATCAACAGGTTTTGGTTCCTCAAGGGCAACCGTTGAGGATGTTGCTCTTTTAAGAAGCGTAGTAGGAGAAGGAATGGGGGTGAAGGCCTCCGGAGGAATCCGAACCTATGCACAGGCAATGTCTCTCCTTCGAGCAGGAGCAAACCGTATTGGAACCTCATCCGGGGCAAAGATTGTTGCAGAGGAGGCTCAAATCGAGGAATAAAGATCTCAATTTAAAAACTTGAGAAATGACTTTATAAAAAACTGTTAAGTCTATAAAAATTAAGGATTAATGGGGGCGTTCAATTGAACGCCTTTACTATTTTCCCTCAACCCCTTTTCCCTAAAACTTACAACCTTGAACTCTTTAACTCTTTTTCGGGGTAATCCCGAGTTTTTTGGGAAAAATCTTGACAGGTATACAATTGTATGCTATATTTTTGTAGCAAACAGCAGTTAGCATTCAGCCTTCAGCAGTTTTTTTGACTACCAATGGCTAATCGCTGATAGCTGAGGGCTAATAGCGGAGGTTGTAAATGAAAGAATTGACGAAAAGGCAGGAGAGAGTATTAAAGTTTATCCAGGAGGAGATCCGGAGGAAGAGGATTCCCCCTTCTGTTCGGGAGATCGGTTCTGCTTTTGGAATTTCCAGTCCAAGAGGTGTGACTCGTCACTTAGAGGCATTAGAGAAAAAAGGGTTTATCCAAAGGGGGAGGATTGCCAGAGGAATCAGGGTTCTTACAGATGCTGTAGAGGATCTTGTCCAACTTCCCCTCGTTGGAAGAATTGCGGCGGGGAGGCCTCTTTTGGCGGAGGAGAACTTAGAGGGTTCTCTGGCTGTAGATCAGCGCTTTGTCCCCTCAGGGACATGTTTTTGTTTAAGGGTGAAGGGGGAGAGCATGGTTGGAGCTGGGATATTGGATGGGGACTTTGTCATTGTCCGACAGCAATCTACTGCAGAGAATGGTGAGATTGTGGTGGCTCTCCTTGGTGATGAAGCTACGGTGAAGCGATTCTATAAAGAGAAAGGGAAGATCCGTCTCCAGCCGGAAAATCCATTGTTGGAACCTATTTTCATCACGAAGAAAAAAAGTGGAGTCGTTATTCTCGGAAAAGTTGTGGGTGTCTTTCGAAAAATATAAATTGTAGGGGCGTATTGTCCGGATCGGGAAGGCAACTTGCCTCTTGAGTTGGATCCGAAACTTGCTTGGGCTTTAGCCCATCCCGACTATTTTCCAGTGGAATTGACGACTGCTGCTTACGAGGAGATCCTTCGGGTCCCCGGCATCGGTCCCATCGGGGCGAAGCGTCTTCTCGCTACTCGCAGTCGACTTGTTCTGCTGGATCTTGATGACTTGAAGGGTCTTGGGATCATTGTGAAAAGGGCTCGAGAGTTCATCACGTGGAAGGGAAAGGATTTAAAGACTCTCAATTCCGCATTCCACAATCCGCAATCCAAATTCAAATAGATCCTCAGCTCTCATTATTCCGAGCCCCCTCTCCCCCACCCCTCGACACTTCCGTTTCCCCAAGGGCATTTCGATAAAAGTATTAAAATGTCTTCTCCCCTTATTTAATCTCCGCCAGGACAGCATTCCACGGGTTGGGGAGGATAGACTTGGGTTTCAGAGGGACTTTTACTTCATGCTTCACGGTGTCCCGTCCTTCCATAGGTACGGTGATGATGTTATACCCATTTTCAAAATTGACAAGAAAGGGTAGGGGCATTTTGAAAGAAGGAGAGACCCCTTCTTGAGTTACCTCAAGTGTTAAAAGGTATTTGCCATCCTCTGTGGATTGCACGGTATGTGTAAATTTATAAGTAGGCACTTCAGTACCGTAGACCCATTGATCGAAAAACCAGTCCATTTCCTGTCCAAAGTGTTTCTCAACGATCGACTGGAAACTTTTGGTTGTCGCATTTCTGTTAAAATGGGTATTCAAATAGTCTTTCACCATAGTGATAAATTTCTCGTCACTCTGATTCTGAAAATCGTAGAGCATCATTCGAAGCATGTGAAAAACATAGGCTCCCTTTGAATAAATGAGATAATCATTCTCAGGGTTGTCAATGGTTCTTAATCTCATCCCCATCCAGATTGGTCCCACTTCGGTCCACCGAATTCCTCCTTTTACCTTCTTTAAAATTCTTTTCCGAAGGATATCCATGTATTTTATAAAAATCTTATCTCCTTCGGAATGCTGTAGGTAGAGCGCTGCTGAATACTCAGCTAACCCCTCATCGAGCCACCGATCGTGGTATGTCTCAAATCCTACAATATGTCCCCACCACTGGTGGGCAATTTCATGATAGGACAATATTTCAAAATCAGAGTGAAATCCAAGTCTATCCCTTACACTGGGGGTAAGAAAAGCGGTATAGGGCAGGTAGATGAGTGTAGGCCAGCTCTGGGCATATCCGCCAGCAGGCTGTTGTGTAATGGAGATCTTTTTGAAGGGAATCTCTCCAAAGTAGTGAGTAAAAAAATTGTAGACATTCATTCCCTGAGTCACAGCGTTCTGCGTCATCTTTGTCGTTGTCAGTTCTGAGGGGAACATCATCAATTCTTCCCGAAGTTCACTGCTCTTTTCCAGTGAAAATCGAAGTTCCTGTAGCCGATAATGTAGCCCAGGGTTGGTGTAACAGGTTACTTCGATCAAGGTATCTTTCTCAGTCACTTTTTCAAACCTACCATAGTTGAAACCAAACACTGTGAAAGGGATTTCACTCTCCCATTCTGAATACGACACATCTGAATCTTCCCACTTTTTTGTAAGGGTTCCTGTACTGATGAGGGTCAGTTTTTTGGGTACAGAATAGATAACTTTGTAGAAGGATCTATCTCTGAAAAGACCGAAATTGGGATACCAACTGGTTCTGCGACCCACATGGTAATTTCCACCTCCAACATCTTCGATCACGTCTTTTCCCGTATACTTAATGGTTAAGAGATAGGTTTCACCGTTTGTCAGAGGCTCAGGAAAGAGAATCCAAAAATCGGCATCTTCCTCTTCATCTTCCT
>JADFOU010000253.1 GCA_022562655.1 candidate division TA06 bacterium | reverse complement strand
ATGAGGGAGCGGGGGGGATGAAGATCTGGCACTATACCCATATTATGAAGGGCGCTCGAATTGGAAAAAACTGCATCATCGGACAGAACTGTTTTGTTGGGAGTCGGGCGATCCTCGGGAATGGGGTGAAGCTCCAGAATAATGTCTCCATTTATGATTTAATCACTCTGGAGGATTTTGTCTTCGTTGGTCCTTCAGTAGTGTTTACCAATGATGTGAATCCTCGGGCGGCTTATCCGAAGGGAGGGAAGTGGATCCCGTCACATGTCAAGAGAGGAGCATCCATTGGTGCGAATGCCACCCTCCTCTGCGGGTTGACGATTGGAGCTCATGCCTTCATTGGCGCTGGGGCGGTTGTGACGAAGGACGTACCGGATTATTCTATTTTCGCCGGGGTTCCTGCCCGCTTCATAGGGTGGATGTGTGAGTGTGGTGAGAAACTCAAATTCAATTCTCAAAAGGGAAATGAGAAGACGACTTGCCAAAAATGTAAAAGAAAATATGAAAATCAAAGGGATATAGTCAAGGAGGTTCGAGAAAGATGAGGAAAGTTCCTTTTGTCAATTTAGGGAAACAATATGAGGGAATGAAAGATGAGATTGACCAGGCCATCTCAAGAGTCTTAAAGAGTGGTCATTTTATTTTGGGAGAGGAGGTTCTGAGATTTGAAGAAGAACTCGCTCAATCCACTGGGGTTAAGCATGTCATAGGGGTTTCGAACGGTACGGATGCCCTGGTCCTTGCATTCAAAGCCCTGGGTGTTGGATCGGGAGATGAGGTGATCACCCCTGCCTTCTCCTTTTTTGCTTCCGCTGAGGCAGTTGCCTCTTGGGGTGGAAAACCCGTTTTTGTAGATATTGACCCAGAGGATTTTAATATCAAAGTAGATAGGATCGAGGGGAAGATTACTGAGAAGACGAAGGCGATTCTTCCAGTTCATCTCTATGGTAATCCCGCCGATATGGAATCTCTAATGAATGTGGCTCAGAAACACAATTTGAAGGTGATTGAGGACACCGCTCAAGCCCTGGGGGCAGAGGTGGGGGGGAGGAAGGTAGGAACGATTGGGGATGCTGGAACCATCAGTTTCTTTCCCACCAAAAATTTAGGGGGCTTTGGAGATGGGGGTGCGATTCTGACAAATGATAGTAGGATTGCTGAAGAGGTTCGGCTTCTTCGAGTTCATGGAGCCAAGAAGAAATATTTCCATGAAAAGGTCGGTTTTAACCACCGCCTCGATGCCCTCCAGGCAGCCATCTTACGGGCAAAACTTCCGTATTTGGATGGATGGAACGAAAAGAGGCGAGAGATTGCAGAGAAATATTCTGAGAGGTTAAAAGACACTGTAACAATCCCCTCCATCCAGAAAGGTAAACTTCATATCTTCCACCAATATACGATCCGTACCCCTCGACGGAATGAGTTAAAGGAATTTCTTGAAGAGCGAGGGATTGGAGCCATTGTCAACTATCCTCTTCCAATTCACCTCCAGCCGGCCTTTTCCCATTTATGTCATCAGGAGGGGGATTTCCCTGAGAGTGAGAAGGCATCCCAAGAGGTCCTCTCCCTGCCCATCTATCCGGAAATGACGGAAGAAGAGGTGGATTACGTAAGCAAGTCCGTACAGGAGTTTTTTCAAGATTAAGACAAAAATCAGGACCACGGAAAACACTGAATTAGCGGAACTCACGGAAATGTTTTCGAGTTTTAAAACCAAAAGAACATAAGGTTATAAACAGGAGAAGGGGTTCCGTGGCTTCTGTATATTCCGTGCTTTTTTCCGTCTTCGGCGGAATCCCCTTCTTTTTAGGGGGTGACGTGGAAAAGGAGACTTTCTCATCTACATCATCCAAAAAAAGTCTTGACAAAGGTGATACGAAGTGATATGCTTCTCCAACTTTGTAAGGAAACTGAAATGGGTTGGAAAGTTAAGAAAGAACGAAAAGAAAAAACTATATATTTTTGGATTATTTCAGCTTATTAAAACATTGAATTAAAGGAGGTGAAGAGGTGAAGAAAAAAGACTTATCCTTAGTAGCTCTTCTATCAGCCGCTCTCTGGTTTACCGGATGTCAGCCTCAAGGAAGCCCAGAGGCGATGAAGAAGATAGATGAGCAGGATGCGAAGATCGAGTCCATGGAGAAGAGGGTAGATCAACTCGATAGCGACTTAAAGGCCCTTTCTGCCAAATTTGAAGACTATGTGCAGGCTTCGAAGAAGGCTGCAGAGAAGGCGACAAAGCCAAAAGAGGAGAGTAAAAGCGTACCCAGACGGAAATAACTGAGCACAGAAGGAGGAGAAAATGGAAAAACGTAAAGGGATTTTGACAGGTCTGTCTCTTGCAATGGCCGCCAGCATTTTAGTAGGTTGTGGAACAGACCCTAAAGAACCGCCCATAGCACCAACAATCACAGATTCGGATGCTGTGGCGTTGGGAGCTTTAATTCGGCTTATTTGGAGTGCGGTAACGGATGCAACTGAATATCGCGTTTATTCAGATGGAACATTGGTGGAGAGTACAACAAATACTCAAGCAGACATTGATTCCACCAATGTTTCCTCTATTGTTGGAGTCTCAGCACTAGGTGAAGGTGGTGAGTCTGGGCAGGCTCAAGAAGATCTTTCCCTCACTGAAACAACTAGTTTGGATGTGTGGAGCATCCAAGATCCAGACTCAACTCACCCCTCTTTTGTGAGGTTCAACTCCGACGGATCTGCAGTAGCAGTCCCATGCTCTCAGTCCAACACCGCTCACTTCTTTATCGGAGGGGTTGCTGGTAGTCTTCAGTTTAGGTCCATTCAAAATATGACTAATCCCTGTAATGACAATACGAATGTAGATCCCTTTTTCAACGACACGGGTGGCATTGATTACGCTGGGTCCGACTTTGCTCCCCCTTCTGGATATAACGATCCTCAAGGTATTACGGATCAGGGGGTTTACTACATCTGGGTAGACAATGCTCCCTTTGGCACATGGGAAACTACTGACTTCTATGCCAAAGTAAAGGTGACTGCTGTCTCTGGTCTCATGACTACTCTCCAGATTGGTTATCAGAAAGAGGGTGGACTCAGGTGGTTGAAATAGTGATCAATACCAGTTCATTCGACTTCTCTTAAAGAACTGGAATGACAGAAGTGAAAAGAGGGCTGGCATCAAGCCAGCCCTTTTTCTTTCCCCCGATATTCCGCCCGCGCACTCACAGCAGCCCTTTGGAAAGTAGACCCGGTCCAGCGGGGCGAAATTCATACCCCATCCGGCCTTGGTCTTTGCAAGTAGGCCCTAGACGATTTGCGTCTTTACCCGCTTCCCGCAGCGCCGGTGACCCCTTAGCATTTATTCTGCCTTACGATCTAGTTTCTATGTTGTGCTCACCTTGTCCAGCGGCTACGGATTTGGCGTGACATAGAACATTTAAGACAGCGGAGGCCGCGCGAACATGAAAGTATTGTTTATCGTGCTGGTGTTAGCACTGTCTTCAACTTTCGGAATCTATGCCACTACCGCAGAGGGTGGCACCGTAACGGGGGACTGCACTGAAACCGTGACTATTAGTCCGCCCACCAGCAGCGCGGTGACGGCAGGATGGATCTTGGATAGCGACAACCAAATAACGGGGGCCGAAATTACCTGGGCCCCGGATAAGAGCGG
>JADFOU010000252.1 GCA_022562655.1 candidate division TA06 bacterium | reverse complement strand
AATTTTAAATAGAAAAAAGAATCATGATATGACGGGATGGTCTATCTACAGAAAAAGAGCGATCATCCAAAAAATGATAGATAATGAAAAATGAAGCTAAATAAAAATCGAAACAAACTTGGAAGTGGAATCTACTTCTACCGTCTTCAGAGTGACGATTTCACTTCCACGAAGAAGTTGATCTTGCTTCGGTAAAGTATTTTTGAATAGGCATAAACTTATTGGGGCCCGGATCGGGCCCCTTCTTAATGATCCGTTGGCAAGAAAAAAGATTTCTCAAAAATAGTTGACCCCTGTCCTCCCCGCCTTCCACTTCCACCTAAAACCTGCTCCCAACCAGAAAATCAAAGTGCAAAGAGAAACATTGCAATCACGAGATTTCTCAAGACTTGCACAGATGGCAAAAGGATCGAGATTGCTTCCCCCTCCAGAGGCGGGGTCGCAATGACCATTCTTGTGAAAATCTGTGAAATCTTGTGGTTTAAATTGTCCGCCTCAGGCGGATTCATTTTCCATTTTGATTTTTTTGTTTTTCGAGATACCCCTTTGGATTGATACTCATTCCCTTCAAGAGGATCTCATAATGGAGGTGAGGAGCGGTAGATCGACCACTCGACCCCGAAAAGGCAATGACATCCCCCTTCTTCACCTGACTTCCCTTCTCCACCAAAACTTCGGAGTTGTGACCATAGACCGTCTTCAATCCGTTCTGATGGTCAAGTTCTACCATATGTCCCAACTCTTCATCCCACCCTGCAAACGCCACAATTCCATCCTCCGTTGCCCAAACAGGTGAACCTAACGGAACAGCAATATCAATTCCTGAATGATCCTGGGAGAATTCTCTCGTCACCTTCCCCTTCACTGGCCAAATGGAGGGGCGAGGAACTTCCTTCCTTTTGTGGGTCATGGAACCTGGATTGTGGGAAACCCCCAGCATCCCTTCAATCTGATCCTTCACCGCCCTCAACTGGGCGACCTCTCTCTCCAGATCCTCAACCCTTCTCAACTCCTCTTCCAGTGACCGAACTCTTTCTTCCACCTCTTTTCCCCTCATTGCTTGAAGGGATACCTTCCCGTAACGGAGAGAGAAGAAGAGGAAGAGAGTGAAGAGAACTAAGGCTGAGGCCAAAAGGGTTCTCAATACCGGATAAGAGATTCTTCCACGGAAGGTCCGTTCCCCACCCTCTGGAACGATCATAAACGAGAGATACCTCTTTTGCTTCATATCAGGGATAAATTAATACAAATATTTTATAAATTTATAACTAATTAAATTATATTTTATTAAACTTTATTTATTTTATTACTAATGTTATGGGCAGACTCGGAAATATATGGCTATGAAATCCTCCTCACCCCTTCTGAAGGATTTCAACGATCCGTTCCAAATCCTCGTAGGAATAATATTCAATCACTACTTTTCCTCTCTTCCCTTTCCCCTCAATCCGGACACGGGTTCCAAATTTCTCCATCAACTCCCGCTCTAAAGCGCTCAACTCCGGACTCTTCCTCTCCTTCCTCGACCTCTTCTTTCCACCTTTTTGAACCCAAGTCTCTGCACCACGCACTGAAATCCCCTGTTCAAGAATCTCCTTCAACAATCCCATCTGCCTCTTCTCATCTCGAAGAGAGAGGATCGCACGGGCATGACCAGGCGTGATCTTTCCTCGTGTGATCTGTTCTTGGATGGATTGAGGCAATTCTAATAATCTCAAAAAGTTAGAAATAGTTGAACGAGCCCTCCCCACTCGTTGGGCAATCTTCTCCTGGGAGAGGTGGAAGGTCTGGATCAATTCCTGATATGCCTTTGCCTCCTCTATCGGGTTCAGGTCCTCCCTCAGGAGGTTTTCAATTAAGGCGAGTTCCAAAACCTCCTGGTCCGTTGCCTCTCTGAGAATCGCAGGGATCTTGGATGATCCGAGAGAGCGGACCGCCTCCACTCTCCGATGCCCAGAGATCACTTCATACCCACCCCCTTTTCTCCTGACCAGAATAGGCTGGATCACTCCCCTCTCTTGGATGGAAGATTTCAACTCCTCCAGAGCCTCCGAACCCATCTCCCTTCTCGGCTGATAGGGGTTAGGGTGGATCAGGTGGAGGGGTAGGTTCTGAACCTCCTCCCCCCCTTCTCTCTCCTCTGTTGGAATCAGGGACTCAATTCCCCTCCCCAGGGCCTTTCTCGCCATAACATCCACCCCCCTTTCATTTCTCGCTTTCGCGCGAAAGCGAGAAATTCACTCTATTGTTTTCTGCTTTAAGACGCATTTTGATTAGGTCAAAAATAGCGTGATTGTATTTCAAACTAGGTGAATCGGCTAAGGAATAGTATACGATTCCACTCCACGTTCTATGAGTAACAAGTCCTGCTTTTTCAAGAATCTTTGTGTTCCGATCCACGGTTTTATATGGCAGCTTGCGTTCATTGGCGAGTGGAACTAAAGAAACTTCTCCCTTCTGGATCAACCTCTCCAGAATGCGAAGTCGGTTCTCATAACTCACACTCTTGAATAATCGAATTAAAAATTCCATTTACTGACAGGGTTTCTCGCTTTCGTGCGAAAGCGAGAAATGATTCTATAGAAAATACTTTAAAATCCCCAAGGTTTTCAGGAACCATCTTCTTTATTCAATAATTGAGAAGAGATGGGTCTTGAAAATCTTTTTCTGGTTAATTCGAATCTCTCTTCATCACTTCCCGTGCCAGACCCATATAATTGACTGCACCGGGAGAGAGGATGTCATAGAGAAGGATGGGTTTTCCATGGCTCGGAGCCTCCGCTAAGCGAACATTCCGTGGAATCACCGTCTCAAAGACATTGCCTTTGAAGAACTTCTTCACCTCCTCTGCCACTTCCTTCGCCAGATTGAGACGTCCATCATAGAGGGTGAAGAGGAGACCTTCTATATTAAGATTGGGATTGAGGCGTTTCTGGATCAGACGAATTGTCTCCAGAAGTTTCCCAAGCCCTTCCAAAGCATAGTACTCCGGCTGAATCGGGATGAGGACGGAGTCAGAAGCCACTAGGGCATTCAGGGTAAGAAGGCCCAAAGAAGGGGGGGTGTCTATAAAGATAAAATCATACTCTCCCCTTAACTCCTCAAGGGCCTTTTTCAAGAGAAACTCCCGTTCTTCTTCACCAACCAATTCTATCTCCGCTCCTACCAGGGAGGTCTTAGAGGGGAGGAGAAAGAGGTAAGGGATCTTTGTCTCAAGAACTACCTCCTGATAGGAGACCTCCTGAAGGAGGAGGTCATAGATTGACCGTCCCACCTCCCCATCCCGGATTCCCAATCCCCCAGTCGCATTTGCCTGAGGGTCGATATCCACAAGGAGGATCTTCTGTTCCGCTGCAGCGAGGGAGGCGGAGAGGCTGATGGCTGTCGTCGTCTTCCCCACTCCACCCTTCTGATTGGCTATAGCAATCACACGTCCCATCCTGGAAATCCTATCAATATTTCGATTTAATGTCAACAGAAAAAGCCAACTGATACTCCTATCAATCCTTCACTGTCATGAAAATGTTTCACGTGGAACATACCCACTTTACATCTATTATTATCTATAGAATTTATATTAAATTTCATACAATAAATTATATTAAATTATATTTTTTATTATAATTATATATAAGTTAATAAATTTAATCACCTTACGTAAGACAAGGAG
>JADFOU010000012.1 GCA_022562655.1 candidate division TA06 bacterium | reverse complement strand
GGGGGTTGGGCAGACACTTAGGTCTGCCCCTACAATACCAGACCAGCCCATTCTTTCCAAATTGTAGGGCGCGGGGCAACCCCGGCCTATGTAGAATCATTTTAGCAATGGATTGACTGGAACGAACTTGATAAATCAAGCCCCTACAAAAGAGATCTTCTGATGAGAGATGGGAGGTTCAGGACTATTTCAGGAGGGTTCGACACTGAAGAACGATTTCACGTGCGAGTTTCACGGTATTCTCAAAATCATCAATTCTCAGGATGCTGAAAGGGGAGTGAATATAACGGCAAGGAACAGAGACAACCCCTGAGAGGACCCCCCCTCTTGTCGTGTGAATCACCCCTGCATCTGTGCCACCAAAGGCTGGCAGTTTATACTGATAAGGAATTTTTCCCTTCTCGGCGAGAGCTTCCAACGCTATTATGAGTTTTCGGTTAACTACAAGGCTCCTATCCGCAACGGTGATTGCAGGCCCTTTCCCAAGACGAACCGGTTGTCTCTGAGGTGGAATCCCGGGAACGTCAGCCCCAATGGTTCCCTCAAAAGCAATGGCGAGATCTGGTTCGATCTGATAGGCTGCAGTTCTGGCACCTCTCCCCCCAACCTCTTCCCCTGTGGCGAAGTTGCAGATCAGGGTAACATCTAAAGTTTGACCTTGGAGGGACTCTAAAGTTTTGACCAGGACAGCACAACCTGCCCGATCATCCAATGCCTTCCCCATTACCACATTGGAATTGAGGGTCTCAAAGGGATAGGATGGCACTGCAGGATCGCCAATCTGAACCCCCATCTTCTCTACTTCCTCCTTCGAGGAAGCCCCCACATCGATGAAGAGTTCCTCTATTTGAATCGCTTTCTGTCGATCTTCTAATTTGGTGATATGAGGTGGAACAGTCCCAATCACCCCTTTGATCTTCTTTCCTTTTCGGGTGAGTATGGTGGCGGTTTGGGCGGGAAGAATCCGTGAATCCCAGCCCCCCAGGGTCGTAAATCGGAGGAATCCCTTCTCATCTACATAACTGACCATCAAACCAATCTCATCCATATGAGCATCATACATCAACTTAAAATCGCTCTTCCCCTTCCGGGTTGCAATGAGATTCCCCAATACATCTGTCCGCAACTCATCCACATAGGGTTGAATCCTCCCCGAGATGACCTCACGAACCTCATCCTCAAAACCAGAGACGCCAAAGGCGTCGGAGAGTTCTTGGATTAATTTAATCGTCTCCATGACCAAAAGATTTCACAGATTTACACCCGAATCGGGTGGTTCCAATTTGTCTTGAATGTCTTTGTGGTAAAATTCTGTAATTTTTGAACTCTTGTGGTTACTGATTTCTTGATTGCCTTTAACCCTCAAAATATCTGTGCTAATCTCGTGTAATCTGGTGGTTAAAAAGTTATGAGTTGTATTTAGAGGTAATTTCCTGATTGGTCTCCAAGGAGAAGACATGAAACTCATCCATCCTCACATAGGGGTCCCCTTTCAAATCAATTCCAAGTTTGTTCTTCCGAGAAATCTTGGAGAGAAATTCCAGCAATTCTTGGGAGAGGTAGTCAGCCATCTCCGGATGGGTTCGGATCTGAATCTCCTTTCCTTTAAGGGACCCTTCCGCTCTCTTCAACCATCTCTCCAATTGCATCGCAACAGTAGAATTGGAGAGAACCCGTCCCGATCCTTCACAGGCAGAGCATATACTGGAAAAAGAATGGGAATGGCTTTGACTCCTTCTCTGACGGGTCATCTCCAAAAGCCCCAAATCACTCACCCGGAGAATTTTTGTCCTTGCCTTATCTCGCTTAAAAGCTTCCCTCAATTCTGAAACCACGCGCCTCCTGTCTGACAGACTGACCATATCAATAAAGTCAATCACAATAAGCCCTCCCGTATCCCGAAGCCTGAGTTGAGCGGCGATCTCCTTGGCGGCTTCCAGATTGGTCTGGAGGACCATCTTACCGTGTTCCAGCTCCTTTGAAGACCTCCCGCTGTTGACATCTATCGCCACGAGGGCTTCGGTCGGTTCAATGAGAATATACCCTCCACTGGGAAGAGGGGCTTTCCGGTGAAAGATCTTTCCGATTTGGGACTCTATTTGGTAGGTGTCAAAGAGGGATCCGCCTGAGGTGGACTCATCATAGAGTTTCACCTTTGACCGGAAGCGGGGTGCGACAGCCTTAAGGTAGGACTGGATCTTCTTGAAACTTTCTTTAGAGTCAATGACAAGTTCTTTCACATTGGAGGTAAAGAGGTCCCGAATCAATCTTCCCAGGAGTCCAACATCTTTGTGAATGAGGGCAGGGGCTTTCCTTTGGGAAGCATCCTTCTGAATCCTTTCCCAAATCTTCAGGAGGGACTGGGCATCCCTTTTGAAATCCCCTTCATTCTTGCTTAGAGCCTCTGTCCGAATGACCATTCCTACCCCAGGCGGCTTGATCTCCTCAACGATTTTTCTGAGCCTTGCCCGCTCTTTCCGATCCTGAATCCTTCTTGAAACCCCGATGTGATCCACATTGGGCATCAAGACAAGGTAACGCCCCGGAATGGAGAGATAAGACGTGATCCGGGCTCCCTTCTTTCCCAGGGGCTCACGAACAACCTGAACGAGGAGTTCCTGTCCTGCCTGCAAGGGGGGAACCGATTGGGCATTTTTGTCATTCCTCTTGGAAGGAAGTGAGAGAAGATTTCCATTATCATCCAGAACCTCCTGTCTCACATCGGAAAGGGGGAGGAAGGCGTTTCTGGAGTGACCGATATTCAGAAAGGCAGCTCGGAGACTCCGGGCAACACTGGTAACAACCCCTTTGTAGATGTCTCCAACATTTCGGGCTAAATCCTGACGTTCAAAGTAGAGTTCTACCAATCGATCCTCTTCCAAAACGGCAATTCGGGTCTCTTTCGAACCTACATTGAAAATAATCTTTGTCTCAATCATTTTACTAAAAAATTAAAAATTTAAAAAGGAACGTTCAAACTTCAAGCAGCAGTTAGCAGTTAGCAGTAACAGCGGCAGTAGAAAAACCTGGAGTAGTTGACTGCTACTGCCTCCTGCAACTGCCACTGAACTTTCACGGTCGGACCCATTGATCGTTTTGAGTCAAATAAAGATCCGTCCGCCCAATTGTACATTGTTGAACTTCATCCATTGTAAGTCCCAGGAGATTCATTAAAACCTCCTTAGGACCCATCTTTACCCCTTCACCAATCCGCAAAACCATCTCAACACTCCCCTCGCTCTCTTTAAGATCCAAAAGATCGGGTGGCAAGCGTCCCGAATCGGGGTGCTTCCCTGGCCGTGGGTCGAGCTGGGAAGAAGGGCTCGGCGGGTTTCGTCCTCCGAAGGCGACCCGATAGACCGCGATGTTCAGGATCTCGGTTAAAGAGGAGGCTTGCGGAAAAATGGGTTCTGCCTCGTGGACTGAAAGACCCTTCGGAAGGACCCGGTTCAGGGAGAGAACGAAATCGTCCGAGCCCGACCGTCCTGCTCCACTCTCCGCCCGAAGGGCCGAGAGAGGTTCTGAGAGGAGAAGATCGAAATACTCCATCCTCCCTGTCATTCCCACTGAAAGGGGAGGACCAAAGGAAACCTTGGGTCTTGGGGTAAAGCCCTGAGAATAAGCTACTGGAATCCGTGCTCTCCGAAGGGACCTATGGATTGTCCTCATCAAATCTAAGTGGGAAAGATACCGAACCTCCTCCCCTTTGGAGAAGCAAACCCGGAGCCTCAAATTGGAGAAAGGGGAGAGGGCAGGGAGACGCCGTTTCTTCCGACCCCAACGAATGTTGAGTCTTGAGTCTGTTGAATCTTTCGATTTTACAGATTCGACTCTTTGGACTCCCGACTCTTTGGATTCTTTTGGGGGCAGGATAAAATCCCAGGGGAGGGGCGGGGTCACCCCACCCCTACTTTCCCATCGCCTCGCCTCTTCTTCGGGATCCAACCCCATCTCTTCAAAGGTCTTTACCCATCGATTGTAGGAAAAACATTCATTCCAGGTCTCCAAGGAACCACCAGACCGATAGACCCCTTCTATCACCTTTGAAATGAACCGATCCCCTCGAACCAAAAGCCCTCGAAGAAAAGCACCTTCGACCTTTGGCATTTTGACAAGGAGTCTATGAGACCGTCCGCCTAAGGCGGACTTGAGAAATCTTTCCTTCTCAAGGAGAGCCTCGATTCCGATCAGTGGTTTTCTTTCCCCTTCAGTATGAGGTCTCGGAATAAAAGGGGTAATTGTAATCTGGATACCATGACCAGCCGCCTTACTCGCCTCCCGACAGAGATGAGAAACTTTCAACAACCTCCCTTCTCCCTCTTCTGGGTCCCCGATCTCAAAATGGAGGTGAATCCTTTGAAACCCTCCCTTGGAGGCTCTTTCCACTGTTTGGATGAGATCTGACTCAGACAGGTCATCCATCCCATTGCCTATCCGGGGAAGGAGATGGAGGGGACCTCTTCGGACATCCTTGAGAGCGGAGATCACCTCATCGGAGAGGCAGTGAGGTTGCACTGGAGGAAGGGTAAGGGTGATGTGATTTTGATGGATGAAAGGTGCGAGGGAGATTAGTAACTCTGAAAGTGAGGATGGAGATGGGGAAGAGAGGAAAGCGATTTTTTCCCATCCAGTTTCTCGAAATCCTTCTTGAACCACCTCCACCACTTCTGGTACGGGTCTTGTTACATTGTGCCGCTCGATCTCAATGAGCAGGGAATCCCGATCAATCTCAATAAAAGGGACGATGGGAACAGTAGGGATGTCTTCCTTTCGGAGGGTTGAGACGATCCGGGTTCGGACGGTCTTCGGAAACCTCGGAATATAGAGACCTTCAATCTTGGATAGGGCGGAAAGAACTTCCTCCTTCCGAATGTGGATGCTGGATTCCTTGACCGTTTTAACAATCTCAGGAACGACCTCTTCTCCATCTCCAATCCAGAATCCATCGAAAAATGGAGCCATGGGTTCTGGATTGTAACTACAGGATCCTCCGCCTATGATGATGGGAAGATTGTCCGATTTGGGCGAATCTTCGAATCTGGAATCTGCCTGAAGTGGGATTTGAGCCAAATTGAGAAGATCCAGGATGGTTGTGTAGGAGAGAGGATCGTTGAGCAGGATGAAAATGAGTGGAAAAGACTTGAGAGGCGTATGGGACTCAAGGGAGAAGAGAGGTAATCCTTCCCGGAGAAGGCGCTCTTTCATATCTCTCCAGGGAGCAAAAACCCGTTCGCACTGAATCTCCTCATCCCGATTGAGAAGGTGATAGAGAATCCTCGTCGTGAGGTGAGACATCCCTCGTTCATAGACATCGGGATAGACGAGGGCAACCTTGAAGGATGGAGTCTCCTTCTTTACAGCGTGAAGTTCATTTCCGATGTATCGAGCGGGTCTTGTAACAGTGGGGAGAATCTCTCGGAGAATCATCTTTTAATGCGAAAACAAAATCCTAACACAAAATTAAAAAATTGGAAATTAATGAATTCTCTTTTCCTTAGTGGCTTACACTCACCATGAGCCTTTTTTCATAGGCGGAAATTCGGTCCCTCCCTCCTTCCTTGGCTCGGTAGAGGGCCTGGTCGGCTGCCTGTATGAGACCTTCCAAATCCTTTTTATCTTCTGGAAAGGTGGCGATCCCGAGGCTGATGGTGATCTTTCCGAGGGGTTGTTTCTCACCGCCGGTGAATATCGCCTCCGCTACCTTTTCTCTCAAGCGACCTGCGAGGGTAAGGGCCCCTCTCTTGTCCGTTTCGGGACAGATAATAATGAACTCTTCCCCCCCGTATCGGGCAAGGATATCCACTTCTCGGATATTCTCCCGAAGGATATCCCCTAACCCTCGGAGGAGTACATCCCCTGCCGGATGACCATTCGTGTCATTAAAATTCTTGAAATGGTCAAGGTCTAAGAGAATCAGAGAGAGGGTACGGGGATATCGAGCCGCTTCATTGATCTCCATCTCCAAGAACTCCATAAACTTTCGTTTGTTATAGAGTTTCGTCAGCCCATCGGTATCGGCAAGGCGCTGGACCTCTTCAAAGAGTTTTGCTTTTTCTAAGGAGATGGCGGTAATATCTGCCACGGTCTGGAGAATAGCCTTCTCATCTAGTGTGCATTGAGGAAGTTTTGCCAGATTAATCACACCTAAGAGGTCTCCATGAGAGATGAGAGGAGCAGAGAGGTCTGTGGTGAGCCCTTCAATCTGGTTAGTCTTCAATCGCTCTCTAATGAGATTCGATTCCTTCTCAAAATCCTGATAGATCATGGCGACCCGCTTCTGTGCAGTAAATCCAACATAACCATTTCCGACTGTAATGCGCAGATCTTTTCGAACCCCCTTGGGGAGAAAGTTTTTAACCTCCGGAGAAGTATAGAGGGTAAGGGTCTTCTCATCCTCCTCCAGGGTGAAGTAGGTGATTTCTGCGGGGTCCAGGAGTAGTTGCACCTTTTGGAAGAGACGGGTGAGGATCTCTTTTCGGCTCGTCAGAGAGGTGAGTTCACTGGCCAAATAACGGATCATTGAAAGCTGACCCGATCGATCCTGGGACTTTTTCTCCATCTCACTTTTCCCCTCAAGAACTTCCTGAAGCCGTGCCTGATCCTCCTCCCTTTCTATCCTCCTCCGTTCCTCAAGGGTATTTAAAATATCCCTTGCATCTCGAAGCCGCCTTTTGTTTTTCCAACCGAAGAACAAAAGGGTTAGAAAAAGAAAGGCGCTAGTTCCTATGAAAATCCAGTTCATCATTGATTCGTCTTCGGTTTTCGGTTACCTTTTGGTAGACTGTCGAAACCCTAATATCTGACAACTAATTGCAAACCCTCTCGTACATCTCAAGATAGGCTTCCTGTTCACCCCCCAAGTCCTTTCGAAAACGATCCTTGTCCAATCTCTGAATCGTTTCAGATCCAGCATCCCAGAATCGACAGGTATCCGGTGAGACCTCATCTCCAAGAAGAATCTCGCCATCCAGCCTTCCAAATTCAAGTTTGAAATCAACTAATTTAACCACTCTCTCCAAAAAGAAGGGAAGAAGAACCCTGTTAATCCTCAAGGTGAGGTCTTCCATCTCATCCACTGCCTTCTCACTGGCCAACCCCAAAACCTGGATGTGGGATCGGTTGAGAAGGGGATCTCCCAAGGCATCATTCTTGAGGTAATATTCAAGCACTGGATTCTCAAAAGTGACCCCTTCCTCAATCCCCAGTCTTTTTGAAATAGATCCAGTGGCGATATTCCTTAAGACCACCTCCAGGGGAAACATCTCGAGTCTTTTGACGAGCATCTCAGTCTCAGAAAGGGTCTTGACATAATGGGTTGAGATCTTCTGAGATTCCAAGGTTTCAAAGACCTTTGCCGAAATCTGGTTATTGACTCTCCCTTTCTCCTGTATCACACCCCGCTTCTTTCCGTCAAAGGCTGTTGCTTCATCCTTGAAATACTGTATCACCAGATTCGGATCGTCAGTCGAATAGAGGATCTTAGCCTTTCCCTCATAGATCTTTTCCCTCTTTCCCATTTGAAAAACCAGTTAAATGGTAATTCTCCTACTGGTGGGTTTGGCTGTTAGGCAACGGAGATCCCTGGCTGCCGCCAGGACAGGCTTCGATTCGGTTAAAGTGAAACACAGTACATACTCAGTCTTTTACTATTTAACGATTTAACCAGTTACCAAATACCAATTACGAATACTCTATTACTCATTACAAAATTCTCTTGTAAATATTCCCTACATTTCTCAAATATCTCTCGAGTTCGAAACACCTCTCCAGCTCATCTGGGGAAAGAAATTTCATTGCCTCTCGATCATTGAGGAGAAGTGTTTTAAAATCTCCCTTGTGATTTTGATCTTTGACTTTTGATTTTGCATTTTTCTTCACCTTAGGCGGATCTGCATTGCTTTTTTCCATCCCTTCCCAGCACTTCATCGCATTCCTCTGAACAACCTCATAAGCCTTCTCCCGAGTGAGACCCTTTCGGACCAGTTCACTTAAGACCGCCTGGGAGAAGATAAGCCCTTTCGTCTTCTGGAGATTCTCCAGCATCCTATCTGGAAAGATGGAGAGGTCTTCAATCACCTCCCTGAATTTCCGAAGGATGTAGTGGACAAGGGCGGTGGAGTCCGGGAAGATCACCCGTTCTACAGAGGAGTGGCTGATATCCCGTTCCCCCCAGAGGGCGATATTCTCCAAAGCGGCAAGGGCATTAGAACGAACAACCCTTGCCAGCCCACAGATCCGCTCACTGATCTCAGGATTCCGTTTGTGGGGCATCGAGGAGGAGCCCTTCTGACCTTTATGAAAGGGCTCTTCCAATTCCCGAACCTCCGTCCGCTGGAGGGAGCGGATCTCTGTGGCGAATCTCTCAAGTGAAGAGGCGAGGATCGCCAGGGTGGTCAAGAACTCGCCGTGGCGATCCCTCTGAATAACCTGGGTGGATATGGGATCGGGTTTCAAACCCAACCTTTTGCAAACGGAAATCTCAACCTCTGGATCCACATGGGCATAGTTCCCTACGGAACCAGAAATCTTTCCATAAGAGATGTTGTCAAGAGCTCTCTTGAGCCTTTCAGAATTCCTTCGCGTCTCCTCATACCATGAGAGAATCTTAAGCCCCAGTGTGATGGGTTCTGCATGCACCCCATGGGTCCTTCCCATCATCACCGTCTCTCGATGCTCAATTGCCCTCTTTTTTAGAGCCTCGAGGAGTCCGTCAAGTTCCTTCGAAATTATCTCTCCCGCCTCCCGGATCTGAAGGGCTAAAGCCGTGTCAAGAACATCGGAAGAGGTGAGTCCGAAGTGGAGGTATCGGGCTTCCACTCCGATATTCTCCTTCACATCTGTCAAGAAAGCAATGACATCATGTTTCACCTTCTTCTCAATCTCATCCACCCGCTGGGGATCGAATTTCGCCCTTCTCTTAATTGTTTGTAAAGCCTCTCGTGGAACAATCCCCTTCTCTGCCTGGGCTTCCGTTACGGCGATCTCCACATCCAGCCACTTCTGGAGCCGATTTTCACGGCTCCAGATCTTTGCCATCTCCGGTAGGGTATAACGATCAATCATGGTTCAGTAGCAGTTTGCAGTGGCAGTGGCAGTCGACTGCAACTGCCTACTGCTACTGCAACTGTCTCAATCTATCCCGGCATCTCCTGAACGATCAGGGGTTTTTCAAAGCTCTTTCCCTCCCGCTCTCCCACAACTTTTATCCTCTCCCCCACCCTCGTCTCATAGAGAAGTTTCTTCCAGTCCCCTTCCTTCTCCATCTTCTTCCCATTCACCTCATAAATCACATCTCCCGGCTCAATCCCTGCCGTCTCTGCCGGACTCCGCTCATCCACATGGGAAACCAGAAACCCTTTCACCCTTTTCAAGTCCAAACTCTCCGCAAGTAGAGGGGTAACCTTCTGTACATGAATCCCAATCCAGACCTTTCTCACCTCTCCATACTGGAGGATCTCGTCAATCATCGTCTTCGCATCGTTGATAGGTCTTGCAAACCCTATCCCCTCGGAGCCTCCACTCGAAGTGAAGATAAAGGTGTTAATCCCGATCACTTCTCCCTCGGCATTGACCAACGGACCCCCTGAGTTCCCGGGGTTGATGGCCGCATCGGTCTGGATCATATCCTGATAGACCTGCACCCGACTCCTCCCCGCTTTGATGGAACGGTTGAGAGCACTGATCACTCCAACCGTGACTGTGGGTTGCGTATCTTCCAGAAGATAACCGAAGGGATTGCCAATGGCAATTGCCCACTCCCCGATGATGAGGTCGTCGGAGTCGCTCAGGTTCGCAAAGGGAAGGTCCTTCCCCTTCACCTTCAGGAGGGCAAGATCGAGAGTGGGGTCAGAACCAAGGATCTCCCCGTCAAATTCCCGACCATCCGATAGGGTCACCTTAATCTTTTCTGCATTATGAACCACATGCTCATTGGTCAGAATATAACCGTCTCCCTTGATAATGACCCCAGAGCCCAGTCTCTGGATCTGCCGTTTATAGACCCTCGGAGTAAAGAAATCCTTGAAGAAGTCCTCGAGGAAGGGGTCTCCAAACGAGGGGAATGGGCTTGACCGATAGACCCTGGTCTGAATCACACTGATGGAGACAACAGTGGGTCCCACCTTCTCCGCCGCCCGAACAATGGCATTCCTCCGGGAATGGGTAACCTCCTCCCGAGGAGATTCGTATGAGGCGGATACATAAATGGGTTCAAGAGTCTGGGAAGGGTGGGGGAAGAAGATCAAGTACCCCAAAACCCCCAGGAAGACCCCACCTAAAAGAAGAGGAATCAGGTGAATCGCCTTTTTCATTTCTTCTTATCTCTATTCATTGTAGCGTTGCCACTCCTGCCTAACCCTTCATCCCTACCCACCCTCGGGCTGGGTCGGCCAGGGCGGCAACGGGAATCCTTATTCATTCTTGAAAATAAAGTTAGCCATTAGCAATTTTGCATTGTTAACTTTGCACTGATAATTTTGCGTTGTTTATTTTGTCAGGAGAGGGATCTTCTCTTCAAGCGACCCTGCCTTCTTCCAATCATCCAAGAACCGCTTCAAGCCGATGTCGGTGAGGGGATGCTTCACCATCTTTTCTAAGACAGCGAAAGGCATGGTGGCGATGTCAGCGCCAAGAAGGGCTGCATCAATCACATGGAGGGGATGGCGGATGGATGCAACAAGGACTTCAGTAGAAATCTCATAATTATCAAAAATTTCAACGATCTGTCGGATCACTTCCATCCCCAAGTGACCAAGGTCATCCAGACGTCCGATGAAGGGGCTCACATAGGAGGCTCCAGCCTTAGCTGCAAGAAGGGCCTGATTAGCGGAGAAGATGAGGGTCATATTGGTTCGAATCCCTTCAGAAGAGAGGGTCTTGGTCGCCTGAAGCCCTTCGATTCCCATATGGGTCTTCACCACAATTTTCTTATGCAATGCCGCAAGTTCTCTCCCCTCCCTCACCATTTCAGAGGATTCGAGACTTGTCACCTCAGCATTGACGACACCCTCCACCATTTCGCAGATCTCCAACTGAATCTCACGAGCCTCTTTTCTCGTCCGATTCATCTCCTTGCTGAGGAGTGTGGGATTCGTTGTCACCCCATCTAATATGCCCCAGTTCACTGCTGCCCTGATCTCATCAATGTCGGCAGTGTCCAAAAAGATCTTCATCCTTACTCCTAAAATCCTGCTGATTGGTTAAATTTAACGATTTAACTATTTAACCATGTTCAATACTTGACTTCTACAAGGCAGAGTCCCTGGGGAGGGGCGGTAGGACCTGCCACACACCGATTTTTGGCCTCCAACATCCTCTGAATGTCCAGGGGTGAGAACCTTCCCCTCCCTACCTCTACAAGGGTTCCCACCATGATCCGTACCATGTTCCGGAAAAAACGGATCCCCTCAATCTCTAAGACGAAGGAACCCCCTTCTTTGTGCCATCTGCAACGGCTAACGGTGGAGAAGTAGGGCTCGTGATTGAGGGTTTCAGAGGAATCCCCGTTTTTCGAGAAAGACGTAAAATCATGCTCCCCCCAAAAACCCTTGGCACCCTCCTCCATTCGGTCTAAATCAAGTGAATAATCAACCTCCCAGGCAAATCTTCTTTTCAGAGGGGATCTCACCCTTGAGACCTCATAGCGATAAACCTTGCTTTTTGCATCAAATCGTGCGTTGAAATCCAGGGGGACTTCCTCCACTTTTTTGATCCAGAGATCCTCCGGAAGGAGGCTATTCCCCCCCTTTTGCATCCCCGAGAGGGGAATCTCCTTATTTGTTTTGAAATTAGCCACTTGCCCCAGGGCATGGACCCCCCCATCGGTCCTCCCTGCCCCCACCACCTGCACAGATTCTTGGAGGAGAATTTTAAATGCCTCTTCCGAAACCCCCTGAACCGTCCTCAGACCCGGCTGGATCTGCCAGCCATGGAAATCCGAGCCGTCGTATTCCAGGGTGAGTTTATAATTTCGCACTTTTTTATAATATTACTTCTTTTAAACCCCTCTGTCAATTAAAAAATGGGTTAAAAATGGGGCAAAACGATACAGAGAAGCTCAACAAAAGTGGGTTTTAGGTTGATTTTCCCAGAAAATTCTTGTAAACTCAAAAAACTTCCCAAGATTGGTGACTGGTAATTGGTAAATGGTTAAATTTAACGAAATCGAAGATCTGCGAAGCAGAATTTAACCATTTAAACATTAAACCATTAAACCATTTAACCATTTAACCGGCTATATGTCAGACCAACATTTCCAGAGAAACTATCGTTTAGGTATTTTGAATGGAGTCTCTTTCCATGTAGCAGACGCCTTTATCAGCGAGACCACGATTCTCCCCTCCTTCATCTCCAACCTCACCTCTTCAAAACTCTTGATCGGACTGGCGGGTTCCCTCCGAAGGGCAAGCTGGCCACTCCCTCAAGCCGCTGTTGCGGGTTATTTGGAGAATCGGGACCGAAAACTCCCCCTCTATCGAATCTCTGCTGTTCTCCGAGTCCTCTCGATGATCGCCCTCGTCCTCATCACCTTCGCCCTGGGAAACAACACCCGCCTCCTTCTCCTCCTTTTTTTCTCCCTCTTCACCCTCTATTCCCTCTCAGCCGGCATAGCAGGCCTCCCCTTCATGGATATTGTCGCAAGGACCATCCCCTCCACCCGGCGGGGGACTTACTTCGGTGCAAGATATTTTTTCGGAACCCTCCTTGGAGCCCTGGCAGGATTTTTTCTCGTTCGGAGAATCCTCCATACCTATCCTTTTCCCAAAAACTATGGAACCCTCTTCCTCTTTGCAACCCTCTTCATCACTATCGGTGTTCTTCTCTTCTCCTTCGTCATCGAACCGAGCCAGGCTGTGGAAAAGAAGAAGAGGAGTTTTCTCAAAAGCCTTTCAGATGGCAAGAAGATCCTGAAGGAAGACCGAAATTACCGAAATCTCTATCTCACAAGGGTCTTCCTGGGGATTGGGATGATGTCCTTCCCCTTCTATTTCCTCTATTCTCAAAAAGTCTGGGCGATTCAAGAGGAGATTGTAGGGGTTCTCCTCTCCGCCGAATTGGTGGGAGCCCTTCTCACCAATCTCCTCTGGGGAAATCTCTCCAATCGAATAGGAAACAAGATTGTCCTCAAGGGGGCTGCCCTTACCAGTATCCTCATCCCCCTCTCCGCCCTCACTTTGCCTCTCCTGCCACTGCCCTCGCCTGAGGCGGGGCAACTGCCAACTTATCGCCACCCCGCTCTCCTCCTCTTTTTCCTTATCGGAGCGGTGAAGAGCGGGATCTGGATCGGCTATCCCAACTTTCTCATCGACATCTCCCCGGAGAACCGGAGACCCACCTATATCGGATTTATGAATACCCTCATCGCCCCCATTCTCTTTCTTCCTACCTTAGGAGGAGGGATTGTCGAACTCTTCTCCTATGAGACCCTCTTCACCCTCTCCTTCCTTGCTGCCTGCATCGCTCTACTCTTCGCCTCTCGCCTGAAGGAACCCAGAGAAGAGGGTAAAATGCCCGAACTCCATCATCCAGTAGGAGGGACATTCTTGTCTGTCCCCAAGGAGAGAAGATGATGACTGTGATTGAAGGTGAAAAAATGTCCCTGGGCACCCTTGTAAAGGTCGCCAGAGGATACGAAAAAGTAAAACTCACTTCCGAAGTGAAGAAAAGGGTGAGTGCATCCCAAAGGCTTTTGGAAAGGCTCCTCCATACTGATAAGAGAATCTATGGGGTAACGACCGGGGTGGGAATCTGGGAGAAGATCCCGCTCGAAGGTCAACATGAAGAATTACAGAAGCGGGTGATCTTGAGCCATATGACCGGAGCAGGGGATCCAATCAGGGAGGAAGAAGTTCGGGCCGCAATGGTATTACGAGCCAATGTGATTGCCAAAGGCTATTCGGCTGTCCGCCTTGAAGTCTTAGAAACCCTCTTGGCGATGCTCAATCAGAATGTGGTTCCAGTCGTCTTTCAAAAGGGTTCACTGGGAACAAGTGGCGACCTCGTCCCCTTAGCCCACATCGCGGCGGTGATCATGGGAGAGGGTGAAGCCTGTTACGAAGGAAAGCGAAGGAAGGGGAGGAAGGCCATGGAGAAGGCAGGAATCCCTTACCAGAAATTTGCTTTGAGGGATGGAATGGGTCTGATCAATGGAACTTCCATTTCAACGGGAATAGGTGGAATGGCGCTTTATGATGGTTTCGGACTTTTCAATAACGCTCTGATCGCCTCTGCGATGACCGTGGATTCTCTACAAAGTTCTCTCGACCCCTTTGATCCAAAAATTCATTCCCTTCGTCCGTATCGAGGTCAGGGAGTAGTGGCAGAGACCCTACGAAAACTCCTAAAAAATCCAGCATCCAGCATCCAGCATCCAGCATCCAGAAAGGCCCAAGACGCCTTCTCCCTCCGCTGCATTCCCCAGGTTCTGGGAGCATCCCTCGATGCCTTTCAATATGCGAAGGAGCAACTGGAGATTGAGATGAACAGTGCATCCGACAACCCCCTCTTCATCCCTTCGACTTTCAGCAAATCCAGCATCCAGCATCCAGCATCCAACATCCAGTTCCTCTCCGGTGGGAACTTCCATGGTCAATCCGTCGCCATCGCCTTAGACCTCTTTGCCATTGCCATGGCAGAGGTGGGGAGCCTCTCCGAACGTCACATCAATCGCCTCCTAAACCCTAATTTAAGCGGGCTTCCCGGGTTTCTGGTGGAGAAGCCGGGATTGAACACCGGTCTCATGCTCCTCCAGTATACTGCTTGTGATTTGGTCTCTGAAAATAAGATCCTCGCCCATCCCGCTGTAACTGACAATGCCTCCGTCTCGGCAGATCAAGAGGACCATGTGAGCATGGCCTCCCTCTCCGCACGGAAGGCAAGGACAATCGTTGAGAACGTGAAGACCATTCTTGCGATCCAATTCATCTGCTCCGCTCAGGCTATGGAATTTCGAGAGGTGTCCGAGGTCGGAATGGGGACAAAGGCGGCTTATCAAGCAATCCGTCGGGTCGTCCCGAAACTGATCAACGACCGCCCCCTCTCACCGGATATTGAGAAGATAAGGAGATTGATTGAGGAGAATGGGATTATGGAGGCTGTGGAGAACGAAATTGGTAAGATAAAGGAGTAGGCAGTCCACCAATTCCCCTTGACATTTCGCTCGAAATTCATTAATCTTTTTAGGATACATATCGGAGTTCGGAGCGGTTCGGCTCCACTCAAAGGGTGTGAAAGGATGACCCAAAAAGTTTTCATCATTCTATTGTTCATCAACCCCTACCCAGCTCAAGCCTTTGAGCGCTATAACAGGGTTGTCAAGTATGATCAATACTTCTCAAAATATTCAAAGAGATTTTTTGGTCCTCATTTTGATTGGAAGTACTTCAAGGCACAAGCGATAGCCGAATCGAGATTGGAAGCAAAAGCCAAATCACGAGTGGGTGCAGTCGGGGTGATGCAAATTATGCCCAAGACCTTTGAAGAGATCAGAAGAAAAAAACCAACGATTAAGGGCACGAGAGAACAACCCCGTTGGAACATCGCCGCAGGGATTTATTATGACAGGATGAACTGGAACACATGGAAGGCTGAGCGTCCCTTTCAAGACCGAATTAATTTTATGTTTGGGTCATTCAATTCTGGCAAAGGAAATATTCTGAAAGCCCAAAAACTCGCAAAAAAGAAAGGGCTGAACGAGAACTTGTGGGAGCCTATCGAACAAGTTTTGCCTGAAGTCACAGGTCAACACAGTCAAGAGACCATTGGTTACATCAAAAAAATCAATCAGATTAAGGGGGTGCTGAGATAATGGAAATTTTCATCACATTATTGAACCTCGGCTACGCCATCGTTGGAGCACTGACCACCCTCGGATTCATGGCAATCGGTTATAAAATCTTTGACAAGATGACCCCCTTCGATACTTCTAAGCAGTTAGCGGAACAGAACATAGCCGTTGGAATTGTGGTGGGGTCTATATTTATTGGGGTAGGGATTGCAATAGGTTTGGTGATTGGTCTGGGACTGAACTAACAGATCACCCTCGCAAGAAAACCTTCTTCACTTCCTCATTCTCTAAGAGATTCTTCCCTGTATCCTGAAAAGCAATCTCGCAAATCTCTAAAGACATAGCCCCGGTCTGCGACATCTAAAGCCATTCGGGCATTCTGCTCCACAAGAAGATCTTTGGGGTCAGGCTAAAAGATAAGAGATATGATCTCTTAGCCTGACCCTACTTCTTTTTCATACGGATTTGTTTAGAATCAAAGATCGCCGTTTAGGAGAAATTCGTGATTGGAAATTAGAATTTGCCTTACAAGCTTTTTCCTGCTCCCTGCCACTGCAACTGTTTCTCCAGACAGGAATGTCTGTTTTAAGTACTGGGCAGACACTTGGGTCTGCCCCTACAACTGCTACTGCCACCTGCTACTGCTACTGTCCTTCCCCCTGCTACTGCCACTTTTCCTGTCTTATGCCTACTCTCTACTGAAAAAGAAATTGGTTCCGTATGAAAAACCCTCTTGAGTTTTTTTCAAGAGGGTTTTTGCCTAATTCTGATAGAACGCTATCTCAGTGATGAAGCCGCCATTTGCAAGACGGGTAGGAGTCAATACGTGTCTATGGATGCTTGAAGTTCCTTGATGTCCCTTTCGAGATCGTCAAGGTGACGATCTAAATTTTCTGCGCTGTGGTGAACTTCTTCGTGCTTGTCTTCTTTGGCTGCATGCTCCAATTCATGGACAATATGTTGGATTTCGGAAACATCTCTTCGAATCAATTCAAACTCTGAGGAAGAGAATGGCGTTGCTGCGTCCAGGATCTTTTTAAGTGACTCTTCTAGTTCTTCGGCATGTTTTACAATGTCTTCATGTTTGTAAGTACTTTTGAGTTCTTCCTCAATAGCGAGGAGAACCGTTCGGGTCTCATCGAATGCGATTAACATCTTATGGGTGGATTCTGTCTTCTCCTTTCGATTTGAAGAAGCACACCCGGCGAGCCATCCTACGGTTATCGCGAGGAGGCAAGTGAAAGCGCCCAATTTTGCTAACTTCTTCATGGCAAATCCCTCCTTTTTAGTTTTTACCGACTATTTCTAAGAGGCTCAATTTTATTAAACAGAGGAGAGATTGTCAAGAAAAAAATGATAACCGTGCCAGTCTTGACATTTTGACATTTCCCAAACTTGTCCCTGCTACTGCGTGCCCGATTCGGGCCACCTGCCACTTGTACTGGGCAGACATCCCACCTTGGCGGGACCCCTA
>JADFOU010000251.1 GCA_022562655.1 candidate division TA06 bacterium | reverse complement strand
ACCAGAAATTTCAATCAAAAAATAAAAAAGAAGCCCAATTCCTGGGCCTCTCTCCGAATCTCCCATTTGAACCGGAGGCTTCTCTCGATTTGGACCTTTCAGGAAGGAGAAAATAGAAAAATCCCCTTGAAAAGGGGAGAATACTCTACTGAGAGAACCCAGCAATCCCCTTTATCTGAGTTCTTCTTTAAAACGGTGAAGGCAACTTTGCGATTCTTGCCTTAGACGAACTGCCCTTCGAAATGAAAGGCGGGCATACGATCACCATAAAGTTTACGGACGACTATAAAAAGGACCTTCCTCAGTTAAGATAGTATAATAATGGCAGTAGCAGTGGCAGTGGCAGTGGCAGTGGTAGTAAACAGTCGAAGTTACAGATTCAAAATGCTAATTTTGCATTGCTAATTTTAGATTTTGATATGAAATATCTAATTGGTGTACTCTGTGTCCTCCTCGCCCCTCTCGGAGGGGCGGGAGTCCTCTGCGTCTCTGCGGTGAATGAGGCTTCCGCACAGACCGTCGTTATCCCCGAAAAGACAGAGGTGAAGGTCCTCATTGACCCCGGTCTGACCACAGCAAATGAACCAAAAAAACGCACCCTCTATTTCAAAGTTGCAGAATCTGTTGCCCTCTTCGACGTAGTCGTCTTTGAGGAGGGTGCATCTGTCAAGGCGACTATCACAAAATTTAAAAAACGGGGGTACTTAGGAAAGCCGGGGAAGATCGCAGTAACGATCGAAGCCGTTCAAGCCCAGGACGGGACTTTTATCCCCGTGAGACCCATACGGATATCCCATCAAGGAAAAAGCCAAAAAACGATTGCCCTTCCTCTCCTTCTTCTCCTCGGTGCAGGATATTTTATTAAAGGGGGGGCTGCCACCATTCCTCAAGGAGAAACTGTGGTGGTGGCTACAAAAGAGCGGTATTTTTTCAAGAGAGACTGAGATTCAATTAAAAATGATCCGCTTAATGTGGACCCAATGACAAAATTCCACCCCGCCTTAGGCGAGGTGGAATTTTGTGGAATCTCGTGGTAGGAACTTTACATTTGTTATCTATTCTATGACGAACTGCAAATTGGGATTCGGTTCATCCGGAACTATGGCAACTTTTTTCCCAGGGGAAAGAGATTTATCCTTCCAAGAAAAAAGTGACTGTCCCATGCTATTCACGATATCAAAAGTGTGACTCCCACGTGTAAGGGCATAGGATCTGCCCTTGAGTTCTGAAAGTCTCCCTACCCGATCTCCGTCAATAACGAGAAAGGTGTCATCGTATTTTTCATCCCAGTAAGTTACATTCACCTCCACCTCCGGACGGAGTTCCACGGTCTTCAATATCCCTCCCGAAGGAATTTCCACACTCATCCTCTCAGAGAGATAGCCCTTCAATTCAAATCGGAGATCATGCCTTGATCCGACTTCGAGGCTGTCAATTCGAGTGGGTGTCCTTTCAGGGTGGGGATTTCCATCGAGAAAAAGGATTACCCCTTCAGGAGTAGTTCTCACCTCTAAAGAGGCAAATGATGGAGTGGCTACAGGTGGAGTTTCAGAAGGAGGTTTTCGACCAAGAAAAAATCCGACTGCCGCTAAAAGAACAAGACCTGCCGCCGTTACCCCGATGAAAATTCCTTTCGGCTTTCTTCCTTTCTGGGATCTGCTATAAAAACTTTCCAACAGGGCATCTTCAGCCTCTTGAAGTATGGGCGTCTCTTCAGGTAGGGTCTGGGTGAGAGGATCAAACTGTTGAGGACGAACAGGAGGGATCTCTGTAGTGTGAAGAAGAGCCACTGTGATGTTATCCAGTCCCCCCGTCTCATTGGCTTGCTGGATGAGCCGCTGGGAAGCCAGTTTGAGATCTCCCCCTGCTTCCAAGAGAGTCTTAAGAATCTGCTCATCCTCCACTTGACCCGTGAGACCATCTGAACAGAGGAGGTAGATATCCCCATCTACTGCAGGTTCAATTCGAACATCTACCCTTACGGCAAATTTTGTTCCGAGGGCACGGGTAATCACATTTTTGGGCCCAAAGTCTTTCGCTTCCTCTTGACTGATCTCCCCATCCTGCAGCAGTTCAGCTAAGTAAGAGTGATCTACGGTCAAGGGTTCAATCTCTTCCTTTCGAATCCTATAGACCCTACTGTCTCCCACATGAGCGATACAGGCAAGACCGTCTGGGGTGATGGCAAGGGCAACGATGGTGGTTCCCATTCCCTTTTGAGAAGCATTCTCGACGGCCATGTTATAGATCCTCCGATTCGCCAAACGGATTGCCGCAATCAATCGCTGAGCCATTTGGGGAAAGGATTCATCTATTTCAGAGAGGATAGGTGTAATCTTTTCCAGGTCCGATTGAAAAACGTTCTCTATGGTCTCTGCAGCCACTTGGCTGGCGATCTCACCAGCTGCGTGTCCCCCCATCCCATCACAGACCAGAAGTAGCCCTTCCTCTTCGAGAACCAGATAACGGTCCTCATTCAGATCCCGTTTTTGTCCCACATCGGTTGCACCGAAGATTCGGATTTTCAACAAAACCCTCCGAAAGGATTGGTTAAATTGTTAAATCGTTAAATGGTGATTGGTTAAGTTGTCAGGAGACAGCCTTGCTACTGCTACTCGACAAGCGGGGACGCTTGTCCTACTCTGCTACTGCCACCTGCCTGCCATGAGCGGAGTCGAATGGCCTCTGCCATTGATGTTTCATCTTTCGATCTTACTACGACGTCGAATTTGAACGATTGAGAAGTTGAAAAAAGTTCCCAGAAATAAGATGAGTGAGAGGAGGAAAGATATCTGATAAGACCCTGCACTCCTTTGCCGAAGGGTGAGACTTCCTTCATGGGTTGGTGATCCGTAGACCATTCCCCATAGGATATCGTTCTTGAAAACCTGAGAATTCGTTGAGTATAAAGAGAGGCGGTGGTTGTCATCCATAATGAGAATGTCGAGAAAGCCATCCCCATTTACGTCCGCGATGGTGGGAGAAGCAGTTATGGAGACTTCCCCTGTAAAGTCTTGCCAGAGGAGACGCTCTGATGCACCCAATCTCCCATTTAAAAGGGTGATCCCACCATCTTCTCCTCCGACAACAATATCCATCGTGCCATCTTTGTTCAAATCTCCTAAGGCAGGGGTCCCAATGAGACGATTTTTCTCTCCTAAAGAATATTCCCAAAGGGTTTGAATCCCCCCAATCCCTTTCCGAAAGGCACGCACCTCACCCGCATTGGAGGTGGCAATCACATCCATCCTATTATCCCCATCCAGATCAGCGAAAAGGGGAGCTGAATGTCTACCGGGAAGATATGTTTTTGGCTTATTGAACTCCTCAACCCCCAGTAATGTACGGGTGCTTCCGTCAAAAAAGAGAATGATTCCCTGTCTTGTGGTTACAACAATATCTGGAGTCCCATCGCCAGTGATGTCCCCAATCCCACAAGGAGAGCGAAGCTCAAGATTCTCCTCATAGACTACACCCTTACTTTTAGAAAGTTCATCTCTTACATCAATAAGAAATTCTCTCACTCTCGTCTTTCCATCAAAACAGTATAATTTCCCCTCATCCGTGCCAATGAAAACCTCAGGAAGACCATCCTGGTCCAAGTCAGCGAGGGTAGGGGAGGAGTAAATCCTCTCTTTAATGGGGACCACCTCCCACTCTGGACTTGTCCCTGTGTAATACCCAAAATGTACCTGCCCTCCCACCGATGCGACC
>JADFOU010000250.1:1326-3719 GCA_022562655.1 candidate division TA06 bacterium | reverse complement strand
GGTCGGGGGTACAACTTTCCCATTGCCTTGGAAGGGGCTTTGAAGATGAAGGAGATCTCCTACATTCATGCGGAGGGCTATCCCGCCGCCGAGATGAAACATGGTCCCATCGCCTTGATTGACGAGAATATGCCGGTCGTTGTCATCGCCACCCAAGGATCTGTCTATGACAAGGTCTTGAACAATATTGAACAGGTGAAAGCAAGAAAAGGACGTGTGATTGCCATCGCTACAGAGGGGGACGATGAGATTCACAAGAAAGTGGATCATGTGATCTATGTTCCTCCTACAAAGCCCTATCTTACGCCTCTCCTCACCGTCATCCCGCTTCAGCTCTTAGCCTATCATGTAGCCGTCCTGAGAGGTTGCGATGTAGACAAACCCCGGAACCTTGCGAAATCGGTTACTGTTGAATGAGAGTGATCTCCTCCATCGCTACGTGAATCTATGGATAATTCCCGGTAAAATATGAGCCGCGGGCGTATCCCCGTGGTTTTTTATTTTAAACTGGTTCCATAAAAGAAGAATGGGAAAACGCTTTGCAATCCAAACTCTCGAACTCACGCGCCTCTTCAAGGGGAAGAAGAGGAGAAGGGAGAAACATCCCTCCAAGCCTGTTCTCGCCCTGGACCGAGTCGACCTCCAAATTGAAGAGGGAGAACTTTTTGGAATTCTGGGACCCAACGGCGCCGGAAAGACCACCCTTATCAAAATCCTCACCACCCTCCTTCTTCCCACCTCCGGACAAGCCCTTGTGGATGGATTGGATGTCGAGAAAGACCCCAGTGCCATCCGGACCCGGATCAATATGGTTTCTGGAGGGGAGCACTCCGGCTATGGAATTCTGACCGTACGGGAAACCCTCTGGATGTTCTCTCAGTTCTATGGAGTCCCCTATGGAGTTGCTAAGAAGAGGATTAAAGAACTCTTAGAAATCGTCCACCTTGAGGAAGAGATCGATACAAAAATCTACAAACTTTCAACAGGGATGAGGCAGAAGATGAATTTTGTTAGAGGTTTCGTCTCCGATCCTAAGATCATCTTCTTAGACGAACCCACCCTCGGGCTCGATGTGGGTGCGGCAAGAGACTGCCGGAAATTCATAAAAGAATGGATGAAGAGAGAAGGAAAAACGGTACTCCTCACGACCCATCACATGCCGGAAGCGGAAGAACTTTGCCATCGACTCGCCATCATTGATCACGGTAAGATCTTAGCATGTGACAGTCCCGAGAATTTGAAACATAAGGTCCAAGCGGAAACCGTATATCTCTTAGAAGTAGGGGTTCAAGATTTTGAACCCCTACCCTTAGAAATCGTAGGAAATCTGAAACAAATCGCGGGAGTCAAGGTAATCTCCCATCACCAGAGAAGAGATCGAGAGAGTACGGAACTCCGTATTGCTTTAAAGGAGGAATCTCTCATTTCAATAGTGATAGAGAAGATTTCTCAAAATCATACCCGGATCCTATCCCTTCAAAAGGAAGAACCGAGTCTCGAAGAAGTCTTTATTCGATTGGTCGGGAAGGGGCTGGAAGAGACAGAGGAGGGATCTGGTGAAAATTGAAATTCGTTAAGGGATATAAGAAATTCGTTATAGAAAAAGGAAAGTGGAAATTCGTTTGCCAATTTCTAATCACTAATTTCCATTACTAATCTCCAACTTCCAAAGACCAATTTCAAGTTTCAAAAAATCCAACTTCATATGAAACCCTTCAAAGACTCCCTTATCTTAAATCTTCGGGCGATCTGGGCGAGGGCCTATGTCCGGATTGTGGCAGCCAATCGAGAACCTTCCTGGATCATCTTCGAGACCCTTCTCCCCCTCTTAAGCCTCTCCGCATATGTCTTTGTTTACCGTGCACTGGATGCACCTCCTGAATACACAGGGTACGTCATTCTTGGGGGTGCCATGACGGCCTACTGGCTCAACATCCTTTGGAGTATGGCGAGTCAGTTCTACTGGGAGAAAATGCATGGGCAGTTGGAACTCTTCTTGATCGCCCCAATCTCCACAATGTCTATCCTCCTGGGAATGGCAATCGGAGGGATCTTCATGACTACAACTCGTGCCTTAGCCGCTCTGGCTCTCGGAATCCTCTTTTTTGATGTGCAATTTCAGACGTCTCAGCCCTTCACCCTTCTCTTCCTCTTCCTCCTCACCCTGGTCGCTCTCTATGGTCTGGGAATGCTCACCAGTTCCCTCTTTATGCTCTGGGGGCGGGAGGTCTGGCACACCCTCAATCTCTTTCAGGAACCCATCTACTTCGTCTCTGGCTTTTATTTTCCTGTCCAACACCTGGGCTTCTGGGTAGCCGCCTTTGCCTCCTTTATCCCTTTAACCCTTGGGTTGGATGGGATGCGGCAGCTCCTTTACGGTTCCGAAAAGGCAT
>JADFOU010000250.1:0-1316 GCA_022562655.1 candidate division TA06 bacterium | reverse complement strand
ATTCGGCTTTCTTTCCCTGAAATACGAGGTGATGATCCTCATTTTCCTGTCCGCCCTTTTCCTCTTTCTCGCCCAGAGGGCTCTTGCCTACATGGAGAACTTGGGTAAGAAAGAGGGACGTCTCACCTTAAGATGGCAGTGAAAATACAGAAATTAGTTGTTTGAAAATAGAAGATAGTAATCGGAACTGGAAAATAGAGAGCGGTAAACAGAAATAAAACCTGTTCATGAAAAACGATCTTCTATTTTCTAATCTCAATAACAAATCTCCAATTTCGTCTAACGAATTCCTAATCTCATGCGGATGAGGGGTACAAGGGAATGGGGGCCATTAAAAGCCTCTTCCTGGCTCGGGTGGCAGGTGGAAGCAAACTGGGCGGACCCTCTCCTCTTTCTTAGTTATGCCGTCATCCGTCCCATTGCCGCTTCCCTCATTCTCCTTTTCATGTATCTGATTGTCACCCGTGGGCCGGCTTCAGGTGACCTTTTCGCTTACATCTTTGTAGGGAACGCATTTTATATGTATGTGGGACAGGTCCTCTTTGGCATCTCCTTGGCGGTCATTGACGACAGGGAGCACTATGAGATGATTCGCTATATCTACATCTCTCCCTTCTCCTTCTATACCTATCTTATCGGACGGGGGATGGCGAAACTGTTCGTCACCACCGTGGCTGTCATCGTTGCTCTTTTCTTCGGGATTTTGGTTTTAAAAATTCCAATTCACTGGTCCGTCTTTAGCGGTTCAAATCTACCTTACCTCCTCCTCTCCTTCTTCCTGGGTCTTTTGGGAATCTTCGCACTGGGGATCATTCTGGCTGGAATCACCCTTCTCGTTCCCCGTCATTCTTCTCTCATGAGTGAAGGGTTGGCAGGGGTCTTCTTCCTCCTCTGCGGTGCCATCTTCCCCATTGAGCTACTCCCCACCTGGATGGAGGCAATTGGAAAGGCTCTCCCATTTACCTACTGGTTAGAAGCCATGCGGCGGGCAACCCTGGGAAAATCCATCTCCACCGCCCTTGCCCATCACTCAAATGGAGAGATCCTTCTGATCCTACTCATGACGACGGTGGGATTGGTTGTAATCTCAGACAGGGTATTTCGGTGGGCTGAATATTGGGCTCGAAGACGGGGAGTGATTGACAGGACAACTGGGTATTAGAAGATACTGACAAAATCCAAATGGAAAATAAAAACCGCCTGAAGCGAATCTCTACGACTCTGCGGTGTATTAACTTTCCATGGGGGGAGAGGCCAAATTTTGTCAAAAAGTCAAGCTGACAGTCCTTCGAGTAATCGGAGCTTGTCCTTCGTAG